>JAADDU010000178.1 GCA_013153755.1 Campylobacterota bacterium
TAATTATATTGTGTAAGTATATTCATAACTATATAATAGCAAAAATCATTTTTATTTACTCTAAATTAGTAACAGAATTTATTTATAATTGAAAGTATTATTTTTATTTAACTTATCCTTATGATTATTTAGATACAATTCGCCCAATACTTTGAGGGGAAGGTGCTCTATACTTGAAATAAGTAAGGTAACTTGTGTCATCTCCTTAAATTACAAAGGATTATGATGCAAGAAAATGCACAAAACGAAACAACAGAAGAAAAAGCGATCACATTTGATGATTTAAACCTTAAAAAAGAAGTACTACAAGCAGTTAAATATGCTGGTTTTACAGTTCCTAGCCCTATTCAAGCACAAGCTATACCTTTTGTACTAGATGGCCGTGATATGGTTGCACAAGCTCATACAGGTACTGGTAAAACAGCTGCATTTGGTCTTCCTGCAATCTCAAAAATGAAACTCAACAAAGGTGTTGAAGTTTTAGTTATTACACCAACTCGTGAACTTGCTACTCAAGTTTCAGATGAACTTTTCAAATATGGTAGAAACTTAGGTGTAAGAACAGTTACTGTTTATGGTGGTAGTTCATATAAACGCCAACTAGACCTTATAGAACGTGGAGCAAACATTGTTGTTGCTACTCCAGGTCGTCTTTTAGATATTTTAAAGAAAAATATGCTTAACAACTTCTCTCCAGCAATGGTTATTTTAGATGAAGCTGATGAGATGCTTGATATGGGATTTTTAGATGATATTAATGAGATATTCTCTTATCTTCCAACAAATCGTCAAACACTACTTTTCTCAGCTACTATGCCTCAGCCTATTAAGACTCTAGCAAGTAGAATTTTAGAAAATCCAGAGTTTATCTCTATCACGAAAGGTGAAACAACTAATGCAGATATTGAACAACTCTACTATGTGATAGAAGAGAGTGAACGTGATGATGCTATCATCCGTCTTATGGATAGTGAAACAACTCAAAAATCAGTGGTATTTTGTAGAACAAAATCTGAAGTAGATAGACTCTCAAATGTTTTAAGTAATGCTGGTTACTTAGCAAATGGTCTTCATGGAGATATGGAACAACGCCAACGTGAGACTGTTATAAAAGGCTTTAAATCAAACTCAGTAAAAGTTTTAGTTGCAACTGATGTTGCAGCACGTGGTATCCATGTAAACAACATCTCTCATGTATTTAACTACCATATCCCATTTGATCCTGAGTCTTATGTTCACCGTATCGGTAGAACTGGTCGTGCAGGTACTAAAGGTAAAGCTATAACACTTTTAACTCCATTAGAGTTTAAAGAGCTTCAAAAGATCAAGAAAAAAGTAGGAACTTCTATGGGTCATGCTTTTGTTCCAAGCAAAAATGACTTAAGAGAATCAACTATAGAGACTATGGTTAAAAAAGTTGAAGAGCATAAAATCTATGATGAAGCTCATAAAGTACTTGACCTTTTAAAAGAAGATATAGATGAAGAGCAAATCATGTATAAACTTGTATCTATGTTGCTTGACCAACAAGATATAAAAGGACCTAACAACATCGGTATACCAGCTGATAGAATAGATGCTATCTTAGAACGTGCTGCTAAACGTGGAGATAGTAGAGGTCGTGGACGTGGAAACTACAGAGGTAACAGAAACCGTTCAGGTGGAGGAGGTGGATACCGTGGAAACCGTGAGGGTGGAGATAGAAATCGCTCAGGTGGTGGTGGAAACAGAAACCGCTCGGGTGGTAGAAGCAGTGGTGGTTACAGAGGTAACAAAGATTAGTCATGCAAGATCTTATCATATATGAAGATAGCGATATATATGTAGAGATAGAGCCAAGTGAAATTCCTTGGCTCAAAATATTTACTCACACTCCATACAAGGAGTTGGGTGACCTTCCAAAAGAGTTACGTTTAAAACTATGGGATACATTTGACATCATAGAAAAAGAGATGAAACTCTACTACAATCCAAAAAAAATCAACATGGCTTCATTTGCAAATATGCTTCCTCGTGTTCATATACATGTAATGGCGAGATTTGAAGAAGATAGTTACTTCCCAAACCCTATGTGGGGCGAAAAACAACGCGAAGCACAACTTACCCTACCCGACGAAAAAGAGTTCCACAAAAGAGTTACCAAAGCACTACAGACACATTAATTAGTATAATCTTTAAAATATAATATCTTGCTAAAATTTATGCTTGTATTATAAAGTGGACAGTTTTATTCTAGTTCAAGGCGGAAAAAAGTTTATTTGAGGAGCTTACATTAGTAAGTGACGAAAAGAAAGTTTTATCCAACGAAAAAATTGGATAAAAATGGCTACTTTAGAGTGGTGAGAAGGGGACTAGGGCTGAACCCCATGTTAACCCCCCACCAAAAGCATCTAAAAGAAGTAACTCACCCTTTTGAAGTCTACCCTCTTCATAAATATCATTAATAGCCATTGGTATAGAAGCACCTGAAGTATTACCATATTTATGAACAGTTACAACTACTTGCTCTTTTGTCATTTTAAGAGCATCACCTACCGCTTTAATAATGCGGTAGTTTGCTTGATGAGGAATAAAGTGTTTTACATCTTCACTTTTAATATTATTGTTCTCTAAAATCTCCACAACATCTTTTGTTAATGTACGAACAGCAACTTTGAAAGTTTCATTTCCCTTCATCTGCATAAAACATGCACCAGCTTCACCTTCAAGTGCATCATGAGGAGATCCTGTTCCACCATTTGGAGTCATTAAAAGATCTGCATAAGTACCATCAGCACCAGTGTGAACATCTATAATAGCTTCATCTCTGTTCTCAGTAGCACTAATAACTGCAGCTCCAGCACCATCACCAAAAAGTATACAAGTACCACGATCCGTATAGTCTGTAATAGCTGAAAGTTTCTCAGCACCAACTATAAGTACATTTTTCTTCATACCAGACTCAATAAATGCTTTTGCTATAGAGAGAATATAAACAAACCCTGTACAAGCTGCAGAAATATCAAATGCAGTAACAGCACCAAGACCCAATTTATTAGAGATGATAGTAGCCGTTGATGGCATATTGAAGTAGTCGGGTGATATAGTAGCACATATAACTAAATCTATATCACTAGAGTCTATACCACTTCTATCAAGTGCTTTTTGAGCAGCTTTTACACCAAGGTCACTTGTATGCTCATCAGTAGCAGCGATATGTCGCTCTTTTATACCTGTACGCTTTGTAATCCACTCATCTGTAGTATCTACCATCTTAGATAGGTCATCATTTGTAAGAAGTTTCTCTGGAGCATAAGCACCAATAGAACGCAATGCTGCATAAGCCATTATTTTTCCTTTTGGTTATAACTTTCTAATTTTTCTAAAATATGCTCATTTACATCAGCATCAACATAACTTATAGCTTGGTATATCGCATTTTCTATCGCTTTTGCATTACTTTTACCGTGACTGACAATTGCACAACCCTTTATACCTATAAGAGGTGCTCCGCCGATCTCTGCATAATCAATCTCTTTTTTAAGAAGTTTAAATACTTTTCTCATTAGCAATGCACCAGTTATAGCAATAGGTGATTTACGAATATAATCTTTAATCAAGCCACTTATAGTTTTAGCTACACCTTCACTTGTTTTAAGCACAAGGTTACCTACAAAACCATCACAAGTTATAACATCACATGAACCATTAAAGATATCTCCACCCTCAACATTTCCTATAAAACCATCATAACCTTTAAGCTGTTTATGTGCTTCTTTAGTAACTTCGTTACCTTTTGACTCCTCTTCTCCATTCGCTAAAAGACCGATACGTGGTTTTTTAATATCCATAACATATTGTGCATAAGCACCACCCATAATAGCAAATTGGACAAGGTGTTCCGGTTTAGAGTCAACATTTGCACCAACATCTAAAACAACAGAACGTTTACCAGTTGCTGTTGGCATAAAAGTTATAAGAGCAGGACGAGCTATACCTTTTAATCTACCTAAACGTAGAGTTGCAAGTGTCATTGTTGCACCACTATGTCCAGCAGAGACTACACCATCAGCCTCTCCATTTTTTACCATATCTATAGCTTTATATATTGTACTATCTTTGCGTTTTACAGCATCAGTTGCAGCATCACTCATTGAGATAACATCACTAGCTTCTACTATAGAAATCTTATCTCTATAACGTTTTGGTAACATAGGTAAAATTTCTGATTTTTTTCCTACTAGTATAGGAGTGAAGTTTTTTCTCTTTAGTGCTTGTATACAACCCTTTACAATTGGCTCAGGACCAAAGTCCCCGCCCATTGCATCAATAGCAATCTTTACCATTATCTATTTATACTCACCAGTAGTAGGGTTGATGTGGTGTGGTAATCTGTATGTTCCATCTGCATCTTTAACTGGTTTAGCTAAAGTGATTTTGTAGTGTGTTCTGCGTTTTGCTGAACGAGAGTGTGATACTCTTCTCTTAGGTACTGCCATGTTATATTCCTTTGTTTAAATTTTATTTACAATTTTCGCAACTATGATAGTCGCTTTTAATAAGCTCAATTTCAGAGTTTAAGAGCTCATCAAGATCTGCAGAGGAGTCAAATGACTCTACAACATCTATATCGATATTATTTTCATCATCATAGATACCATCTGAGATAAAAAATTCTATTTTCTCATCAAGATTTAATCTAAACTCTTCTCCACATATGTCACAATCAGTAAGAACTGAACCTTTTAACTCTGCACGAAGCAGGATTAATTTGCCAGAATCATACTGTAAATAACCTTTGAAAGTTATTTCATTAGATTTTATCTCAAAATCCAACGGTGTTTTTGTTACTTTTCTTAGAATTACTTTCAAGAAAAATACTTACGAAATTTCTCTTTCTGAAAAGAAAAATGCAATTTCAATAGCTGCATTTTCTACTGAATCACTACCGTGAACAGCATTAGCATCTATATTTTCAGCGAAATCTGCACGGATAGTACCAGCTTCAGCTTCTTTAGGGTTTGTAGCACCCATTAAGTCACGGTTCTTTTGCATAGCATTTTCACCTTCTAAAACTGAAACAACTACTGGACCACTAATCATGAAGTCAACTAGATCGTTGAAAAAAGGACGCTCAGCGTGAACTGCATAAAATGCTTCAGCATCTCCGCGTGATAATTGCATTTTTCTTGTTGCTGCTAATTTAAGACCATTCTCTTCAAAACGAGCTAAAATTTTACCGATAACACCTTTAGCTACTGCATCTGGTTTAATGATTGATAGTGTTCTTTCCATCAAATCTCCTATAAAATATAAAATTAAAGTCGGATTATACCTAAAAAAGAGTTGTTTTTAGTTTAAAAAAAGTTTTTTGTGAATTTTGTGAATCTAGCTGATTAGATAAGGGAAAGAAAAAGAGAGTTAGATAATCTAACTCTCTTAATAAAAAGACTACTCTACGATAGCTTCTTTGTTTGAACGTTGCTCATCTGTTACATCTTCACGATGTTCTGGGCTATTACCAATAGCATCCCAAGTAATACAACCCTCTGTAGGACATGCAGTTGCACATGCTGGTTCATCATGATGACCAACACACTCAACACATTTGTCACCTACTACGAAGTAGATGTCCTCACCTGTTGGATTATCATCCTCATCTAAAATTGCTTCAGTTGGACATTCGTCTATACATGCGCCACAGTTAATACAAGTATCGTTAATAAGTACTGCCATCGTTTCTCCTAATGTTTTTATGCAGTAACTATACTCTTTAGAATTTTAAATGTAGCTAAAATATGGGGATTTAAAGTGAAATTGTAGAAGAAAGTTACAGTTTGTGGAGGAGAATTAAGAACTCAATTGTTCATTAATTCTCTTAAAGATATTTAGAGTCCTAGATATTTTTTAATCTCTTGAGCTCTGTTAGTCTCTTCCCATGTAAAACCAGCTTCTTCACGACCAAAGTGACCATAAGCAGCAGTTTTTCTATATATAGGTTTAAGAAGATCTAATGATTCTATAATCCCTGCTGGACTTAAATCGAAAAGTTCTTTTACACACTCTTCTATCTTATCTTCAGAAACTTTACCAGTACCATGTGTATCTACCATTATAGAGACTGGTTGAACAACACCAATAGCATAAGCTACTTGGATTGTTGCTTTATCACATGCACCTGAGGCTACAAGATTTTTTGCAACATGACGAGCGGCATAAGCAGCTGAACGGTCAACTTTAGTAGGATCTTTTCCACTAAATGCACCACCACCATGAGGGCATGAACCACCATAAGTATCAACTATAATCTTACGACCTGTAAGACCAGCATCACCTTGTGGACCACCTATTACAAACTTTCCTGTTGGATTAATATGAAAGATAGTATTTTCATCCATCATATCTGCTGGAATAACTTCACGAATAACCTCAGCAATCATATCTTTATGGATTTGCTCTTGTGAGATACCATCGTGATGTTGCGTTGAGATAACTACAGTCTCAACTGCTACTGGCTTATCATCAACATATCTAACACTTATTTGTGCTTTTCCATCAGGGCGAAGATATGGAACTATCCCCTCTTTACGAACAAACGCAAGTCTTTGTGTTAAGCGATGAGCTAAATGTATAGGAAGTGGCATAAGAACATCTGTCTCACGACAAGCATAACCAAACATTAACCCTTGGTCACCTGCACCTATCGCGCCATCTTCTTGATCAACACCTTGGTTAATATCTGGTGACTGTTCACCTATACCATTTAATACAGCAGCGGCTCTATAGTCAAAACCATAGTTAGCATCTGTATATCCAATCTCTTGAATAACTTCTCTAGCAATCTCTTGCATTGGGGCATAAGCCGTAGTCTTCAATTCGCCTGCAATTACACAAAATCCATTTGATACCAAAGTTTCACACGCAACACGTGCCTTTGGATCATTTTCAATAATATAATCCAGAATCGCATCACTGATTTGATCTGCCATCTTATCAGGGTGCCCTTCTGTTACAGACTCAGAAGTAAATATATACTCTTTTGTCATCGATTTTCCTTATTGAGATACAGTATCAAGTACCATAAATCGACACCATTATAGCTAAGAGTCCATTAGAGTAACATTTAATCCTTCATACTCTCTCATTAACCCCTGTATAGTTAAGATATCAAAAGCATCAACTGCCTCTAAAAGTTTGTTTGCATAGTTGCTTAAAAAATCTACCTCATACTGCTCTGCTAATGTAAGAATATTTTGAGCTAAAAGCTTTATATCTGCCATACTGTTTGTACTAACGGCTTTTTTATGTAACTCATTTACTCTATTTAAAAGCTCAGTTGATATTACATCTCTGTTTAGTTTTGTTTTTTCACTTAATACAATCTGCTCTTCACTACTATCTATTTCTACCTCTTGGCATGCTAAAAACTTTTGCAATTCATTAAAAAGATCTTTATGCATAACAGGTTTTCTTAAAAATCCATCAAAATATCTACGTTTTGACTTTTCATAATCAGTTGTCATCACTGATGCAGTTAAAGCCACTATAGAAACATCAGAAATTTTCTTAATCTCAACTGCAGCTTCATAACCATCCATAACAGGCATTCTTATATCCATAAGAACTAAGTCTGGTTGCTCTTTTTTAAAGACCTCTATAGCCTTTAGACCATTATCTGCTGTTACTACTTCTATATTTGTATCTTCAAAGTTTTTTACTATGAGCTCTCTGTTATCTTCTACATCATCTACGA
>JAADDU010000036.1 GCA_013153755.1 Campylobacterota bacterium
CTTCAAAATTATCGCTTAACATATGATTTTTTATCTCATTTACATCATTCATAGAAGTAATATGTTCTGAGATATTCAATGTAAGCTTACCTCCTCCATGTGAAGATTTAATATTCATTTGTAAATCCTTTTTTTAGTTTCTAGTCATATTGTATCTCTAATACTTTAGATTACTATTAATATAACTTGATTTTTTTGAATTTGTCAGATAATACCTATAAGTGATAACATCACAACAAACATAGCAATAGGGGTGATATATCTTAAAGAAAAATACCATATATCAAATGCAAAACCAAGCTGTGGTCTTAAAACACTTTCTATTTTTTGTTTCTCAATTATAAAACCAACAAATATAGCCATTAAAAAACCACCAATAGGAAGCATTATCGAAGCAGTAATATAATCAATCCAATCAAAAAAGTTTTTACCACCCCAAGTAAGACTCTCTTTAAATCCATCTATATTTGAAAGTATCGCTATTATCCCAAAAAGATAAAAAAACAATCCCATAGATACAGATGCTTTTAATCTACTCCAACTAAATCTATCTATAAAGTACTGTACCATTGGTTCTACTAAAGATACAGAAGAAGTAAGCCCTGCAAATGCAAGAGCTATAAAAAATAAAACTGCAAAGACATTACCTATTATCCCCATCTCATAAAAAGCAGCAGGAAGTGAGATAAAAACAAGCCCTGGACCTTTTGCTGGACCTGAACCATACTGATAAAGAAAAGTAAATAGCATCAAGCCAGCTACGATAGCTATAGCAGTATCTAAAAAAACAACCCAAAAAGCACTATGTACAAGATTTGAGCCTTTTTCCATAGATGCAGAGTAAGTCATAATCGCACCCATACCTAAAGAAAGAGTAAAAAAAGCATGACCAACAGCAGTTACAAAAGCTTCCGAGTTTATCTTTGACCAATCAGCCATAAACATAAACTCAACTGCTTTTGAAAAAGAATCAAGTGTAGTTGCATAAGCAAACATCCCTATAAGTATAATCATTAAAGTCGGCATAAGAACTAAGTTCATCTTCTCTATACCACCTTTTATACCTTTTGTAAGTATATAAGTTATCCAAACAAATGCCATAGTATGATAAAAAAGTTGTGTCCATACTCCACTATGAAGCATGACACTAAAAGTCTCTTCGGCCTCTTTTACAGATGATGGTAACCACATGACAGATGTGGCTATGTAGTTAAAAATCCAACCTATAACTACCGAATAAAATATCATGATAAAAAGACCAGCTAAACCTTGAAAACCTCCGAATTTCCATAAATTCTTATGCGTTGGAGCCAACTCTTCAAAAGCTGTCACACCATCTTTTCTACCCATATAACCTATAAGCATCTCTGCTATCATTATGGAAAAGCCTATGAGCAAAACAGTTATGAGATAAACAAGAACAAATGCACCACCACCATAAATTCCTGCAATATATGGGAATTTCCATATATTTCCAAGTCCAACAGCACTACCAGCTGCTGCTAAAATAAAACCTATCCTACTAAACCTTGCAACTTTCATCTAAAAATTCCTTCTTTATTTAAGCTAATTATACATGAATTTTAAAATATATAAAAGATTTAGCAAAAAGGTATTGACATTTCATAACTAATTGACTATAATTTCGCCTCATTAATCAGCATTAAACCTGATTTTTGTATAGGTCGGGGTGTAGCTCAGTATGGTTAGAGTACCTGGTTTGGGACCAGGGGGCCGAAGGTTCGAGTCCTTTCACCCCGACCATTTTTTTTATATTATATTTTAAGACTTAACATGGTGGGATTAGCTCAGCTGGTTAGAGCACTGGTTTGTGGTGCCGGGGGTCGCGGGTTCGAATCCCGTATCCCACCCCATAAAACTTAAAATATAAAAATCTAATAACATTTGTAGTAGCGTTCGTGGCTCAACTGGATAGAGTTTCGGATTTCGGCTCCGAGGGTTATAGGTTCGAATCCTATCGAGCGTACCATTTAACTTATTATTTATGCCTCCTTAGCTCAGCTGGATAGAGCAACGCCCTTCTAAGGCGTAGGCCACACGTTCGAATCGTGTAGGGGGTACCATTTTGGTATTATTATCTTACTTTAAGAAAAGTAAGCTACAATGTCATTTCTTTTTTAACACTGTTAAAAATCACATGCGGATGTGGTGAAATTGGTATACACGCCAGACTTAGGATCTGGTGCCGCAAGGCGTGGAGGTTCAAGTCCTCTCATCCGCACCACTCAACTATATAATCATATTAAATTATCTTAATTAACATCATTGTTTTAAATCTACGACAATACTTATCAAGGCTTCAGATGGATAAAACTTCAAATCATATAAGAAATATATTACATGGATTTTTTCTCTCCATAGGAACTACAATTGCAGAGCCTTCTACTATCTTACCACTTATAGTCAACTATTTTGGTGGTAGTTCTATGCTTGTTGGATTATTTGCTGCCCTACTTCGTGGTGGAGCTATACTTGTTCAACTTTTTGCTGCCTTTAAAGCACAAAGTTATGAACTGATGTTACCTTACATTCGTCGTGTATTTATTATTCGCTTCTTTGCATGGTTTTTTATAGGTATTGCCATCATTCTATTTGGAGAAGATTCTCCAAATCTTACACTTTTTTGTATAGGTCTTGGTCTGTTTTTGTTTTCCTTTAGTGCTGGTTTTGGAGCAATATATTTTAAAGATATTATAGGTAAGATTTTTTCCCATAAATTTCGTGGAAAAACCATGTCTTATAGACAGTTTTTTAGTGCTTGGGGTGGTCTTATTAGTGGAGCATTAGCTGGGTGGATTTTACAAACTTTTGAAGCACCTCAAAGTTATGGATATCTTTTTATCATAAGCTCTTTTATTATGGGTTTTGGATATTTGTCTTTTGGAACTATTGATGAACCTATTAAAAAAGAGACAGGTAAAAGGGAAAAGTCATTTAAAAAGTTCTTACATAACTCTTTTTTACTTTTAAAAGCAGATAAACACTTACAAACTCAGTTAAAAACCTTTCTTTTAGCATATGGTTATCTCATAGCACTACCTTTTATCATCTTAGATGCACAAGAAAAAATCAACTTAGATGGTGTTGCTATAGGTAGTCTTATAACTACACAAATGATAGGCGCTATGCTTAGTAACTTTTTATGGGCAAAACTTAGTGGAAATGGATTAAATAAACTAACTGCAAATATAGCTATATCATTACAAATCATAGCTATTATCATAGCTTCTACGGCTTCTTCACTTTATGCATATATGGTTGTATTTTTTCTTATTGGAGCAGCATTAGATGGAAATCGCATTGCATCTGGTAATCTTATACTTTCTATAGCCCCAGAAGACAAAAGACCAGTATATGTCGCTTTACAGATAAATATTGTCTCTTTTGGATTATTTTTTTCTATGATAGGTGGTATTATTTTAGACTTTTCAAACTATACCACACTATACACTAGTGCATCTATCACCTTATTAGTTTCTTTATATCATTCATTTAAGCTTCAAGATTAACTAAATTAAGATAAAATAACTCTCAATACAAATAAATGAGATACATGAAAAACGAAATATTATCAAGAATACAAAAAAAGTTCCCACTAGTTGCTAAACCTTTTAAAGCTATAGCAGATGAATTAAACATAACAGAAGATGAAGTTTTAGAGATTTTACAAGCTGAAAAGAAAGCTGGTATCATCCGACAGACATCAGCTATATTTGACACAAAAAGGTTAGGTTATAAGTCCTCTTTAGTAGCATTTAAAATCGCTACTGAAAAGATAGATGAAGCAGTAAAAATCATCAACTCACACCCTGGAATATCACATAACTATGAAAGAAACCATGCTTTTAATATCTGGTTTACTCTTGGCGTGTCCCCTGCATCTAAACTAGGATTAGACAAAACAGTTCAAACTCTAGCTAAACTTACTCAAGCAGATGAGTATATCATGCTTCCAACACTTAAACTTTTTAAGATAAATGTTAAGCTAAACACAACCGGAAAAGATGATAAAAAAGAAAAAGTTAAAAAAGTAGTACATACTGATATAGAGATGACACCACTTCATCATGCTATAGTTCAAAAAGCTCAGTATGATATAGAGATGATAAGTGAACCTTTTAAAAAGATGATAGATGAACTTAACATAGACTACGATAAATTTTTCTCTATATTAAAAGAGCTTCAAGGTGCTGGAGTTATGAGAAGATTTGCTTCTATCTTAAACCATCGTAAAGCTGGTTTTAATGCAAATGCCATGGTTGTTTGGGATGTAGAAGAGGGAGAGGTTGGTGAAGCTATAGGTGAGAGGGCTGCTGCATTTAGTGCAGTAAGTCACTGTTACCTGCGTCCAAAGTATCCAAACTGGCCGTACAATCTTTTTACTATGGTTCATGGTAAAACAAAAGAGGAAACAGACTCTATCATAGCAGAGATGGCTCAAGAGATAGATTCAAAATCACATATGCCACTCTATAGTTCAAGAGAGTTTAAAAAAGTTCGTATAGAGTACTTTACACCTGCTGAAGAAGAGTGGGAAAAAGACAGATAAAAAAGGATTTTAATATGAGTGATGGTAAATCTTCTGTATTTGCGATGGTTATCATAGGGATACTGTTCTTTATATTTGGTTTTGTTACTTGGCTAAATGGCTCACTCATCCCATTTTTAAAAGTTATCTGTGATTTAACTTCATTTGAAGCACTTTTTGTAACTTTTTCTTTTTATATAGCATATACTGTTATGGCTCTACCAATGTCTTATCTGCTAGAGAAAACTGGATATAAAGATGCGATGGCAATAGGTCTTGGTGTTATGGCTATAGGAAGTTTACTTTTTATCCCCTCTGCTCTTAGTGGGGAGTATCTTATGTTTTTACTAGCTCTTTTTACACTTGGGACAGGACTTACTATCTTACAGACTGCATCTAACCCTTACATAGTTCTCATAGGACCTATAGAGAGTGCTGCAATGCGTATAAGTATCATGGGACTTATAAACAAAAGTGCTGGTGTTTTGGTTCCTATGCTTTTTACTGCTCTTATACTATCAAATATCGGTTCGCTTGATAATCTATCTGATGTAGAGATTGATGCGTTAGCTCAAAAATTAATCATTCCGTACCTAATTATGGCCGTAGTCCTTAGTGGACTTATAGCACTTATCAAATTTTCATCTATACCTGAGTTAGAGTTTGAAAAAACAGAACAACAAGATGGATCAATTTTTCAGTTTCCTAGAGTAGTTTTAGGTGCTGTTGCTTTGTTTTTTTATGTTGGTATAGAAGTTATAGCAGGAGATACGATAGGTTTATATGCTCAAACTCTTAACCTTGAAAATGTAACATCTTTAACCTCATATACTATGATTTTTATGGTATTTGGATATATTATGGGTGTACTTTTTATACCAAAATATATCTCACAAGAAAAGGCGCTTATAGCATCTGCCTTAAGTGGTATAGCCCTATTGCTTAGTGTGGCTTTTAGCTCTACAACCTCATATAATATCTCTGAAATACTTTGGGGTTGGAGTGGTATAACCACACTGCCAAATAGTATCACTTTTGTGGCTCTTTTAGGTTTTGCAAATGCTCTTGTTTGGCCTACTATCTGGCCTTTAGCACTTGAAGGACTTGGCAGACATACTGCACAGGGAAGTGCTTTGCTTATCATGGCTATAGCAGGTGGAGCGATACTCCCTCTTATATTTGCAAAAGTAACACAACTTACTCAAAATATGCAAATTTCATATCTTTTTGGTATAATTTGTTATATATTTATACTTATATATGCTATAAAATGGCATAAACTTAGTTCATGGAGTTAAAAAGATGGATTATATAAAAGTAAATAACAACTCTGCATCTGCCCTTATAGCTCTTCAGGGGGCTCATATATTTGAGTATATTCCAAACCATTCTATGAACTCTATTTTATGGCTTAGTGATGAAAGCGAATTTAAGACTGGTACTGCCATAAGAGGTGGTATTCCTATATGCTGGCCTTGGTTTGGGCTACATGAGAACAAAACACTTCCACAGCATGGTTTTGCAAGAACATCTCTTTTTAAACATATATATACAAAAGATATAGATGCAGATACTACAGAAGTTCTCTTAAGACTTACACATTCTAAAGAAAGTTTAGAACTATGGGATTATAAGTTTGAGTTAGAGATGAAATTTAGTATATCTAAAGAGTTGAAAATGGAGCTAAGGACTAAAAATATAGATTCAAAACCATTTAAAATAACTCAAGCACTGCATAGTTATTTTGCTATCTCAGATATTAGAGATATAAGCATTATTGGGCTAGATAAACAAAAATATTTTGATGCACTAACAAAAGAGACTTATATACAAGATGGAGATATAACATTTGACAGTGAACTAGATAGAGTGTATCAAAACAAAAACAAAGATATAGTTTTAATAGATGAAGAATATATAGTGGACATAGGAACTAAAGGCTCTGCATCTACTGTTATCTGGAACCCTTGGATAGATAAATCTAAACGGATGAGTGGTATGAGTGATGAAGCATACAAAGAGTTTGTATGTATAGAAAATGCAAATGCTATGGATGATTTTAAAATTATAAAACCAAATTCATCCCATACTCTAGAAGTAACTATAATACAATAAATAAAAAAGGTAAAACATGAAAAAAAGCATACTAATATTATCTATAATTTTTATAGGCTTAAGCTTTAATGCTTGTGCTAAAAAAGTAGACCCAGATCAACAAAGATATGAATATGACAGAGCCAATACGGCAGCTTCTCAAGAGCATAAAAGTTTAGATAAAGAGTAAAACCTCTTAATCTAAACTTTATCTTTTATAATATCGTCTACTCTTTCAAAGTTTTCTATATATTTAGATAAAGCCATATTATCTTCATTGTTTTCGATATTTTCTTTCGCAGCTAAAAAGTGTTCCAAATTATCTAAGAAAAGGTCAGTAAGAACAGGGTCAAAATGTTCACCTCTTTCCTCTTCAAAAAGCTTTAATATTTTTTGTAATGGCCATGCTTTTTTATAAACTCTATCTGATCCAAGAGCATCAAATACATCAGCTATAGCAGTTATACGACCATATATATGTATTTCTTCACCTTTCAAGCCTTGAGGATAACCTCGTCCATTATATTTCTCATGATGCTCATAAGCTACTATAGCAGCAGCTTTTAAAATAGATTTACTAGAATGCTTAAGCATAGAGTAACCAATCTCAGCATGAGATTTCATAATCTCAAACTCTTCATCTGTAAATTTTCCTGGCTTATTTAGTACTGCATCTGGGATACCTATCTTCCCTACATCATGCATAGGGGAAGCATTTTTAAGCAAGAGAGATTCTTCTAAACTTAAACCATAAAGCCTTGCAAGTATCAAAGAGTACTCAGCAACTCTTTTAACATGATACCCAGTCTCTTTTGAACGCTCTTCAGAGATAGTACCCATAGTAAAGATAACCTCTCTTTGAGTTGCCTCTAGTTCTTCATTTAGTTCATTTATCTCTTTTGTTTTATACTCTACAAGTTCTTCTACTTTTTTAGACTCTTCTCTTTCTTGTAAGACTATATCTTGTGCAATATGCATATTTGTATCTATAACTTTAGCGATAGAAGCGATCTCATCATTTGCACTATATGTTACTTC
>JAADDU010000068.1 GCA_013153755.1 Campylobacterota bacterium
GCTCCAGAACAAAACAAAGAGAGATTTAAGTCCATAGAGATTTTAAAAGATGTGATAAACCTAGAGGGGCAACTTACAGATGAGATAGTTGTAGCTAGTGGGGATTATGTTTATAAAGATGAAGAGGGTTATATCTACTTTGTATCGAGAAAAGATGACATGATAAAAACGAGAGGTTTTAGAGTATCACCACTAGAGATAGAGTCTGTAATCTCAAAAAAACTACCACAGATAGATAGATGTGCTGTTTTTTCCATAGAAAATGAACTCATAGAAGAGGAGATAGTTTTAGTTTACTCTGCAAACAGCGAACTTGTTGAAAAAGAGATAATTTTTGAGCTTAAAAAACATCTTGCTTCATATATGATACCAAGCAAAATCATATATAAAAAATCTCTCCCTTTAGTTCAAAATGACAAAAGTAAAATCAATATAGACGAACTGAAAAAAGAGTTTTTTAACTAATTATCTAAAATCATGATATCCTCTATCATCTTTTTAGCTACATCTCTTTGTACATAGTGCATCAACTTTTCACTTTTTTGTTTAAGTGGTGCATCTAGCAAAGACAAAAGCTTAGCTTTTAAATCTTCACTCTCCCTTACACACCACCCCATATCTGCATCTACTATAAACTTTGCATTGTAGTACTGATGGTCACCTGCTGCGTATGGGTATGGAACATAAAGAGCTGGACATCCGTTTGTTGTAAGTTCCCACAAAGTAGATGCACCACTTCTGCTCACTGCAAAGTCAGATTTTGCTATGAGTGAGGGTAGCTCTTTTGTAAAACCATAAAGCTCCACATCCACTTGCATCTCTTCATACTCTTTTTTAACTCTCTCAAAATCAGCCTCTCCAGCTTGATGAATGATTTTAATCCCTTTTTGTTTTAGATGCAGTGCTACACTCAAAGCCAAGTCATTTATGGCTCTAGCTCCATGACTTCCACCTAAAAAGATGATGGTTTTTAAACTCTCTCTTACTCTTGCATTTTCATAAAAAACCTCTTTAACTGGGTAACCTTTTATGGGTGAGTTTTTATCATAAGCACTTATAAAACTTTTTGCAAATCTTTTAAGTAAAGCATTAAGCCTTCCACTAACTGCATTTTGTTCATGTATAAAAAGTGGTTTTAAAGTAAGTAATGTTGCAAAAGATGCTGGTGCAGCTGAAAAACCACCTACACTATATGTTGCATCTATTTTATGCTTATTTAGTATGTATATAGCTTTAAAAAGTGCTACTAAAACTTTAAAAAGTGCTTTAAATTTACCAAGACCCTTTTGGTTTACAACTCCTGTTGTTTGTAAAAAATACACCTCATCAAAAACACAATTGTGTTCAAAATATTTTCTATCTTGCCCACTTGTTGAACCTATAAAAACGACGTAATGCCCATCTTTTTTAGCACTCCCTGCTAGTGCCTCAGCTATCATTAGATGCCCACCAGTTCCACCACCTGTTATACAAATTCTCACTATCTCTCCATTTTCGCTTTTTTAGATGCCATGAGTACCATGCCTATAGCAGTGGCAGCTCCTATCATCGCTGAACCACCATAACTTAAAAATGGTACAGAAATCCCCTTGATAGGGGTAATTCCACTTATACCATACGCATTTACCAAAAATGCAAAAGAGAGCATCATCCCTACCCCTATACTAAAGAGGTATATACTTTTATCTTTAGAACGGTTTGCTATCTTAAAGATTCTTTGAAGCATCCACATAAACAAAAATACTACAAATAAAACTCCAATGTAGCCAAACTCTTCTGCAAGACCAGCTAAAACAAAATCTGTATGAACCTCACTTAAAAATCCAAGTTTAAAAGTTCCATTTGCTAAACCTGTACCAAAAAATCCACCATTATGGATGGCATTTAGTGAATGACCTATCTGATATGGTTCTACTTCTGTCGGTACTCTTAGTTTTTCGGCTATAGATGCTGGAAAAAGTTCTAAGACACTATTTTGAGCTAATGCCCACCATGATTTTATACGCAAGATTCTATGCTCTGCTGTCATAATAAAAAAGAGAAAAAAAGCTAAGACTATAAACAAAAGTGATAAGAAAAACCTAAAACTACTCCCTGCAAACATAAGCATAAAAAGTAGAGTCATACCTAAAACTACGACTTGTCCTAAATCATTTTGTATAAAAGCTATCATAAACATAGCACCTATAAAAACAAGTGCATAAGGAGCAAAGCGTTTAAACTCTGCCCCAAGCCCCATATCTGCATGATGACCAAGCTTTCTTGAAAAACTCCAAGCTAAAAAGTACACAAAACCAACTTTAAAAAATTCTACTGGTGCTAGAGAGAATCCAAATACTTTTATCCATCTTTTTGCTCCACCTACTGCTGAGACTAAAGACTCTGGTAAAAAAGGCATAGCTATCATAAGTATAACAGAGCCTATAAAAAGTGAAAAACCTACTGGTGCTAGATATTTATCTGGGTCAAGTTGAGATAGTGACCACATAACCATAATACTGATAAAAGCAAAAGCCACCTGTCTAATAGCAAAATGAAACTCATTAACACCAAGAAGTAGAGTTATATAAGAAGATAAGGAATATGTAAGTACTATACTTACAAGAATAAGCATAGAAACTAATGTAAAGAGTTTTCTATCTGCCATGACAAACTTACTTTATTTTGTTTATTTTTAAAACAAACTCAACTTCTGCTTTTGAAATATGCAACTCTTTTGAGATAGTTTCTAATGATACACCTTGTCTAAAAAGTGTTATAATTTTTTCATCATCATTTCCATGTATAGATGATGGGATAGAAAACTGTTTTACACCACTTTCTAAAGATGATACCCTCTCATCTATCTGCTCATCTATATTTTGCAAAGCATTTTCAACCCTTTTAAGACCTAAAGATAGTGGCTTTACCATGTCATAAACTGTTCTCTCCACCTCTTGATATATCTCATCATCGCTCATCCTTGCACTATCTTTTACTAAGTTTACTTTAGTAGCTTTTAGCTCTTTTTTTAAGTAAAAAATATCTCTATTTAAATCTTCTACAACAGATGCTACAGAGTGGATATGACGACGATATTCGCTATCTTTAGTAAAAACATAATATAAAAGATAAAGGATAATCGCAGACATAGCGATAACAATATACTCTATGCTTATATCATTTATATCTATCATTTAGCTTTTGCCTCTCTTATGAGAACTCTCTCTCTAGCCGTCATATAAGCACTCCACTCTCTCTCATCTCGCTCATGTATCTTAATGATTTGAGCTAAAGAGCTATCTAAGGCTTTAAAAAATACAGGTATATCTCTTTTTGGATGAACAGGCATCTCAACTCGACCATAATACTCTTGCCCCTCTTTCATCGCATCTAAACTAAGTTTAAAATGCTCAAACCCTATGGATTCTATCTTTATCTCTTGAGTTAGTGGGACTCTTGATGGCTCTTCATTTTTTAAAAACATCTCTAGTGCATCTATCTTTCTATGTAACTCAACTATGAGATTTAGTAAAACCGGGTCACTATCTGCTGTTTCTCCCCTACCCTTTGCCAACTTTAGCCATTGGCTTATGGGGTCATCATCACTCTCACTAAGTTGTGAGTACTCTCTTAAAAAAGCTTCTTTATCTACTTCAACTTCGCTAAAAGTCAGGCTTATAGGTGCTGGGATAAGACGAACACTCATAACACTATCCTATCTAAGATGATTAAAATTAAAAAAGCGATACCAAGATAGCCATTTACAGTAAAAAATGCACGGTCTATCTTTGTAAAGTCTTTTCTTACAAGTTTATGTTCATAAGAGAGCATAACACCACTTAAGATGATGGCTACATAGGCAAAAAAGCCTAGGTGTGCTATCCAAACAAATAAAGCCCAAAAAATCACACTAAGCATGTGAAATAAAGATGATATAAAAAGTGTAGCCTCTGCTCCAAAACGAGATGGGATAGAGTGTAGATTGTTTTCTTTGTCAAACTCTATATCTTGAAGAGAGTATAAAAGGTCAAATCCAGCCACCCAAAATATAACACCTAAAGCAAGTACAACAGACCAAGGTGGGATAGATGCACTAACTGCCACAACTCCAGCGATAGGTGCAAGACCTAAAGATACACCTAAAACTATGTGTGCAAAATGTGAAAATCGTTTAAAGTATGAGTATGAACCAAGGATAAAAAGTATAGGAACACTTAAGATAAGAGCTAATGTATTTATCATGTATGCAACACCCACAAAAGCAACACCATTTATGATAATAAATATCATAATACTCATTGCATCTAACCTACCATCTACATTTGGTCTGTCTTTTGTACGTGGATTTGCTGCATCTACATCTCTATCTGCATACCGGTTAAGCCCCATGGCAAAGTTTCTAGCAGTAACAGCAGCTAATGCACCCATACCAAGCAACCAACTCCCAAACCAGCCATCAGCAGCTACAATCATGGCTATAAATATAAACGGAAGTGAAAAAATGGAGTGTTCAAACATCACCAGTTCATTAAAATCTTTTATTTTTTTGATTACTCTTTGCAACTATTTACCTCTTCATGTAATTAGAGGATATTTTATCTAAAAGTGGATTAAAATTTGGTAATTAGTGTATAATTTTAGTATGAAACAATTAGCCATCATAGGAGCAACTGCTTCAGGGAAGAGCGATTTAGCCATCAAAGTTGCTAAAAAAATAGACGCATATATACTTTCCATAGACTCACTTAGCATATATAAAGAGATAGATATAGTCTCTGCAAAACCCTCAAAAGAGGAACTAGCACAAGTAAAACATTTTGGGATAGATGTTTTAAATCCTGATGAGTATTTTAGTGTAGATATTTTTATAGAGCTTTATAAACAAACTCTACAAAAATGTAAAGATGATTCTAAAAATCTTATCATAGTTGGTGGAACATCATTTTATCTAAAATCATTACTTCAAGGTTTATCTCCACTCCCCAAGATAGATGCAGTGGTAAAAAACAAGGTAGATGCAATGCTTTTAAACCTAAATGATGCATATACAACACTATCTGAGTTAGATGCAGTGTATATGAAAAGCATTGCATCTAATGACAAATATAGGATAGAAAAAGCACTACTTATATATGAGGCATCTAAACTAACACCGACTAAATGGTTTGAACAAAACCCTCCCATACCAATCATTAAAGAGCTAGATATATATAATATCTCTGTAGATAGAGCAATACTAAGAGAGAGAATTTCAAAAAGAACTTCAAAGATGCTAGAACTTGGTCTTATAGATGAAGTTTGTTACCTAGAGCAAAAATATACAAGACTACCACACTCTATGAAAAGCATAGGGATAGTTGAAGTGTTAGAGTATCTTGATGCAAAGGTATCAAAGGAGCAGATGATTGAAAATATCTCAACCCATACTGCACAACTTGCAAAAAGACAAACTACATTTAACCGTACACAGTTTGATGGTATAATATCTGCAAGCCTAAATGAACTGGAGAAACTTTTAACATGAAACTACTACTAATCTTACTAATAAGTTTAAATATATATGCTCAAAATCAAATCTTTTTTTTACCTCATGATGGTAAAAAAGCTAGAAAGTGTATAGAAAAGCTTATAAAAAAATCACAAACTAGCATAGATATAGCGATGTATAATATAGAAGATAAAAAGATAGCAAAACTCTTAAGTAAAGCTTATAATAGGGGAGTGGATGTTACTATATTTTATGATAAAAAAGATGTGAAACTCTCACATTTAAATAAGATGAAAGTTAAGAAAAAATTACATACAAAGATAGCGATTTTTGATAAAAACATAGTTGTATTTGGTAGTGCAAACTGGACAAAAGAGAATTTTAAAGAGAATTATGAAGTTATATATATAACAGATGATGAAAAGGTGGTCTCAAAATTCAATAACTTTTTTGAGACCCTTTACTAGAAGTTTATAGTCTAATATAAACCAAACTTACCATCATTTCTTTTGTATAAAACACGAGTTTTATCTTCGTTATCTAAAAAGATTTCAAACATTTTACCACTCTCTTTTAAGTCATTAAGTACATCTTCTACTTCACGAGGTTTATAAAGGTCAAGCTCTACGGGGATGATTTCATCTTCGTTTGACTCTGCTTCTTCTTTTACATCAACACTTTGTGCTTTTGCTTCGTTTAATCCAACTTTATGATGTTCTGTATCTTTATCGTGCATACGACGCATAGCTTTTTGAGCTCTTTGTGTAGCCATATCTATGGCAGCATATAAGTCACCATCATTTTGTTTGATGATGATAGAGTTTTTGTGTGCAAGATTTATAACAAACTCAACAACAGAGTGTTCTTTGCCTTTTTTCGTTTGTGTAGATACAACCACATTTACAGATATAATATCCATGTTGTACTTACTAAGTGTTTCTATAGATGTGTTTACATGAGCTTTTATAGCTTCAGTTAGTTCTAAATGTCTTCCAGTTATAGAGATATTCATAACAAAATCCTTTTAATATTTTATCTGATTATAACATTAAAAGGTTTATGTAAAACTATAATTTTTGAATACTTCTTCTAAAATATCTTATAGGTTCTAAACTTAAATTTTGATCCTCTTTTACACTCACTACTATATCCATAAGAACTGAGCCATTTTGTTCTGGAGTCATTATATTAAAATAATCATCATTAGCACTTGCACATGGAGAAGGAGCTGTATATACATACTTCATAGTTACATTTGCATCAAACATATTATCAAATGTATATATCTTATTTAACTGTGTACATGGGTTTGAGTTTGCTATATCTAAAAGAGCTAATTCAGCTGCACTTTTAGAGTAAAGAACTGCTTGTTCATAAAGATATATATCTGCTGTTCTTTTCCCTGCTTTTGTTGTCATACTTATAGAAAAAGCCATAATAGTCGCAATAATAACAACTACTGCAATAGCCATAATCATAGCAAAGCCAGACTTTTTACCTCTAGTAGATGCTCTTAAAAAATTGTTTTTTCTTTGCATAAAGAATAATCCTCCATAACATCTGATTTGACACATACTTGCACTTTAACAACAGAACCAACGGCTTTAAACCTAAAAGTGTCTACATTTTTCATAATTAAAGCTTTTTTTGTAGCACTTCCATCATCTTTAGTGAGATATGTATCACCATTCCAAGGTTGATAATCATAGTGTAACCATAAATCACCACTAGTGGTGTTATGTTCAACGGCATAGGCACTCCATGCTAGTTGATAGTATTCATATACATCTGTACTATTAAAATCAACTCCAGCTATACCAGTTACAAACTCATCTGGATTAGCACCTGAATTTATAGGATGGATAGAACTATTTTGTTCAGTTTGTTTAGTAAGTTTTACTCCATCCCATCCATAATTATTTATATTACTAGTAGAACCAATAAAAAATATGGCACTATCGTTTATATCACTACCACCTAATGATAAGATTTTTATCTGTTCATTTAAGGCTGTAGTATTGGTCTCAGGTGTTTTTAAAACATTAAATGTAGATAGATCTAAATCAATAATACCACTCCATAATGGTGAGTCATTCCCTCTAAACCCTTCTACATCAGAGCCTATCCATTCTAAAACTGTAGCATTTTTATCAAGTTTAGAACTTGCTAATGCTTCAAACTTAACAAAATA
>JAADDU010000149.1 GCA_013153755.1 Campylobacterota bacterium
TATAAAAGAATATAAAACACCAGCACTTGTTCATAGTGATTTGGAAGTTATAGATGCAAATGATCAGATTATGTATAAATCATTTTTTCAATTAAAAGGATATAGCTTTCCAAATAAAAAGTCTTTAGATATATTAATATCTCGTAGTGGTATCATGGGTAATACTATACTTTTCAATAGAGCCTTAAAACAGGTTATATTACCTTTTTTTGAAAATATACCTATGCATGACTATTATATAGGTGTTATGAATGAGATATATGGTACAAGGATAACTATAAGTCAACCTCTTGTAAAGTATAGAATACATAATACAAATATAGGTAATAGACAACAATCAATATTAAAAAAAATTAAAGGTTTTTTTTATAATGATTTACCTTATGTTAATCGAAAGGTGTTTTTACTTGATTTATTAAATGCAAAATTGGATAGTTTGGACAAGTCTATTATTAATGATTTTTTGAAGTGTATTGAATATAATAAATTTGAGTTTTTTTTAAAATGTTTAAATAAAAAGGAGTACTTTAAAGGTAAAGTCTTTTATAAATTGAGATTAATATTAAGGTATATAATAAAAATCTAATCTATATTCAAATAATTATATTATGAGTTTGAAGATTAAAGTAATAAAATAATATAATACCACCCTGCATTAATAAGGGGGGATAATTTATTTATGATAAAACAAAAAGTTCTTATAGTTTTTGGAACTAGACCAGAAGCTATCAAAATGGCACCATTGGTTAAAGAGTTTGAAAAATATCAAGATACATTTGAAATGAAAGTGTGTGTTACAGCACAACATAGAGAGATGTTAGATCAGGTTCTATCTCTGTTTGAGATAAAACCACATTATGATTTAGATATCATGAAAGCAGGGCAAGATTTGTATGATGTAACATCTAAAGTACTCTTAGGTCTTAGAGATATTTTAGAAGAGTTTGCTCCAGATTTGGTTTTAGTGCATGGAGATACGACTACTACACTATCGGCTACACTAGCATCTTTTTACAAGCAGATACCAGTAGGGCATGTAGAAGCAGGATTAAGAACAGGCGATATATACTCACCATGGCCAGAAGAAGCAAACAGGTTATTAACAACACAAATAACTAAATATCATTTTGCTCCAACACGAACCAATAGGGAAAATCTACTTAAAGAACATACAAATGAAAAAGATATCATCATAACAGGCAATACTGTTATAGATGCACTGTTTTGGATACTTGATAAAATCAAGCAAGATAGCTCTTTGGAAAATACATTACAAATAGATATACAGAGTAAAGGATATACTTTAAGTGATAAAAGATTAGTACTTATCACAGGACATAGGAGAGAGAACTTTGGAGAAGGTTTTCTCAATATCTGTAACGCATTAAAAGAGTTGGCATCAAGATATCAAGATGTAGATTTTGTATATCCTGTTCATCTCAATCCAAATGTAAGAAAACCAGTCAACGAGATACTTTCAGATATAGATAATGTTTATCTTATAGAGCCTTTAGAGTATCTGCCATTTGTATATATGTTGGATAACTCTTATCTAGTGCTTACAGATAGTGGTGGTATCCAAGAGGAAGCACCATCTTTGGGTAAACCTGTACTTGTGATGAGAGATACTACAGAGAGACCAGAAGCTGTAGAAGCAGGTACTGTTATGTTGGTAGGAACAAATAATGATAGTATCATCTCTAATGTATCAAGACTTTTAGATGATGACTTGTACTATAAAAAAATGGCATATTCACACAATCCATATGGTGATGGTAATGCTAGTAAAAAAATAGTAGAATTTTTAAAAAATAGATAATAAAGGGAAGTATTAATGAAAACATTATGTATGATAGGATTGGGGTATATAGGGCTACCTACAGGTGCAGTATTTGCTAAAAATGGTGTGATGGTAAAGGGTGTTGATATCAACCAACATGCAGTTGATACTATAAATGATGGTCGTATCCATATAGAAGAGCCAGGTCTTGAAGAGCTTGTAAAAGAGGTAGTAGATGCAGGTATGATGAAAGCTTATACTACACCTCAAGAAGCAGATGCGTTTATTATGGCTGTACCTACTCCATTTAAGGGAGAGGATCATGAACCAAACTTAGACTACATAGAAGCAGCTACTAGAAGTTTGGCAAAAGTTCTTAAAAAAGGTGATCTTGTTATACTTGAATCAACTTCACCAGTAGGTACAACAGAAAAGATGTCAGCATGGTTGGCTCAAGAGAGACCAGACCTTACTTTCCCTCATCAAGTAGGTGAAGAGAGTGATATTAGAGTAGCTCATTGTCCAGAAAGAATCTTACCAGGGCAAATGATCAGAGAGCTTGTAGAAAATGATAGAGTAGTAGGTGGTATAACACCAGCTTGTACAAAAGCAGCAAGTGATTTGTATAAGACATTTGTAAAAGGTGAATGTGTAGAGACAAGTGCAAGAGTAGCTGAGATGAGTAAGCTTACAGAAAATGCATTTAGAGATGTCAATATCGCTTTTGCAAATGAGTTGAGTCTGCTTTGTGATAAGATGGGTATAGATGTATTTGAACTTATCGAGATGGCAAACAAACACCCAAGAGTTGATATACTTCAACCAGGTTGTGGAGTAGGTGGACACTGTATAGCAGTAGATCCATGGTTTATAGTCAATGCCTTCCCAAATGATGCGCATATCATAAAAACAGCTAGAGAGATAAATGATGGTAAACCTCTATATGTTATCTCAAAAACAAAAGAGGCAGTAAAAGGTATAGACAATCCTAAAATTGCTTGTTTGGGACTTGCATTTAAACCAGATATCGATGATCTTAGAGAGTCTCCAGCATTAGAGATAACAAAAATGCTTTCAGATGTAGAAGATTTTGAGATATTAGCAGTAGAACCAAATATCAAAGAGTTACCAAAAGTTTTAGCAAATAGAAAAAATGTAAAATTAGCTACACTTGATGAGGCTTTAAAAGAAGCAGATGTTATTGTAATTCTTGTAAAGCACAAAGAGTTTATCAATCTTGAAAGTGATAAAAAAGTACTTGATTTTGTGAATGCGGTTAATATGTAATTGATATTTTTTGTTTGTAAAGAGGGGACAAGATGGGGGTAGTGACAGATAAATGGGAAGAAGCCAATAAAGATAATCTTGAAGGATTATCTTTTATTGATGATGGTAAACGAAAGCTTTTTTATCGTTTTTCTCCTTCTAAAAAAAACTCTTTTAATGCTCCTTTGTTAGTTATCTTACATGGTCATGGAACAAAACTAGCAACAAAGTTTCAAAGAGATGGGTGGAATGTACTTTCTCCTGTTGATCACTTTGGATATGAAGGCAATGGATGTTGGTGGCTGGGAGAAAATGGAGATTTTTTTGTTAAAGAATTGTTGCAAAAGTTAATTAAACAGAAAGCTTCTGAGTATAATTCTGAAAATAATATATATTTTTATGGTAGTTCTATGGGGGGATATGGAGCTATATTGCATGGTATATTATGTGGTGCAAGAGCTATTTATGCTAATGTTCCACAGATAAAACTTTTAGGTACGAATTATTCAGAAAACAGTAGTATAAGAAAAAGTTTTGAATATATCTTTGGTAATAATACATTAGAGTTTAAAGAAAACAACTTATTGAATTGGTTAGATTCTGAAAGAAAGTTTCCTGTTTTTTATTTATGTGAAAATATTATTGAAGAAAAGGCTCCTTTAAGTAATTATTTGAAAGAACATACTTTGTCTTTTTTAAATCAATGTTATAAATATCAGATAAAATCTCATTTTGAAATTTTACCTCAAGAAGGTCATACAAAAAATTATGGTATAAAAGAGGTCATAGATAAATTTATGAGATTTACGCCTCCAGCAGAACCATATCAGGATGAAAATATAGCCAATATATTTTATCCTACTATAATACATAGCAAACAAGAAGATTGTAGTATAAATAAAACTTTTTTATTGGGTAATGGCAAAGTATTGAAAATTGATATAGAAGGTTTATTTAGATTTAAATTTTTATATGCCGATGAAAAATGTCTAATAGTACAAAAAAACAGTAATACTTTAGCGGTTAGTTTTGATGAGGGTAAAACCTTTAGCTTAACAAAAACTATTAAAGATTTTAAAATTTTTCAAATATATCCATTATCTAATGGAAATTATTTGTTGGGAGGAACAGAAGAATCGACTTCAGTTTTATATGTTTTAGATAGTAGTTTGAATATTTTAAAAAAACATGATGATTTAGGAGAAAGGACATGGCATGCTCATGGTGCTATAGATGAAGCATATGGTATAGTTATGTATATTGATTATCAAAATTTTGATAAAAATGCTTCTTTACCTCAGTTTATAAATATCTTTAGATCTAAAGATTTTGGTTTATCATGGGAAAAAGTATATAGTTTAAAACATCCCGAAGAAGTAAGACATGGTCATACTCTTCAAGCTGATCCTTATAAAGAAAATACATGGTTGGCTACTACAGGTGATACACCATCTCAATCAAGATGGTTTTTAAGTAATGACAATGGTAATACATGGATAGAAATAACAGATAAAAGTTATGTAAATGATGCAGTAAAAAATAGAAGTTTATCTGCACATAGAACAACATCTATCGATATTACTGAAGACTATTATTATTTTTCAACAGATGATCTTATGGGTAGTACATTGGATTATTTTATAGAGTATGCTGGTGAGAGAAAAGCATCCTCCAAATTTTATAGAGCAAATAAAACAGAACCTATAAAGTTAGAAAAATTAACAAATCTTGGTATACATGGTAGAAGTATGATAGATGTAGGTGATGGATATATAATAGTTACAGAAGCCAAATATGTATCTTTTAATTCACAAGTTTTTTATATTGATAAATCTAATTTAACTAAAGCATATTTTTTATTTGATATCTATGGTAATAAAAGACATGCTGGTACTGCTTCAATGAATAGTGTATTTTTGAAGCAAAAGTATTTTTATACAGCTATTAATAGAGGTCAATTTCTAGATAGTGATATACAATCTTTAAAATGGAATATCGCAATAGAAGAAAATAAAAGCCATTCATTTGAATATAAAATTGAAAACTATATTAAATTTGAAGAACACTTGTGGTTTTTGAATAATACAAAAAGTATTGATGATATTTCATTTCAAGGCAATAGTGTTCATTTATCTTTAAAAGATATTGATAATGCATTTTATCTATTGCTTGGTGATAAACTATTTAATCGTTTAAAGCCAAAACAGTTGTTTTCCATAGAGTACGATAATGGTTTTATCATAGAGTTTGATGCTATGTATGATACTAGCAACATAACATTTTTTGTTGAATTTTATGATGATAAACAAAAAGTATATACAAAATCACATGATATAGTATATGGGAAAAATTCTTTTAATTTTAAAGTATATACTGGTGCGAAGTATATTAAAATACTATTTAGAATGCAAAACAATACCAAGGATAATGTTGCTTTAAGCAATTTGTCAATAAAACCTCTTCAAAGGTCATTCCCCAAAAAAGTAAATAACTATATACAAAATTTAAATAGTTTAGATATAAAGTTTTACTTGTTGACATTTGCTCGTTATTCAGATAGTTCTAGATTTAAACCTCGTAAAGATCTAGATTATTTTGATATAAAATTACCATTAGATTGGGATATAGATCCATTTAATGAAACAAATTGGAAGTTTCAACTACATGCACTAAGGTTACTTGATCGTGAGTTAACTCAATATATGGAATCTAAAGAAATAACAATTTTAGAAAGAATTATTGAGGTTGTTTTGGATTGGAAAAGAGATATTATTGATAATAAAAAGAATTTTGATTTCAATAGAGAGGAAAATCCTGACTCTTTTGCTTGGCATGATATGGCTACAGGTTTAAGAGCTTTAAAAATATCATACATATTTGAAGAATTAATTAAACTAACTAAAACTAAAATAGAATTTGATAAGTATTTGGATGATTTCTATTTATTAGTCAAATTGCATATAGAAGCATTGAGTAAACAAGATATAGCACCAACCAATCATGCTATATATCAAATACATGGGTTAATGATGCTTTTAAGACTATTTCCAGATGATTTTGAAAATATATCACAATTAAAACAACAAACTGAAAAAAATATGATAGATATTTTTTATAAACAATTTTTCAAAGAAGGAATACATAAAGAAAACTCTTCAAGATATCACTATTTGGCAATAGAGACTTTTCAAAAGATTTTATCTATAGATATCTATCCAGATTTGGATGAGATATTTATTGTACTTGATAAAGCAAAAACCAATTGTGCATATATGCATTTTCCAAATTTGGAATCTTTGATGACAGGTGACTCTGATTATAAACTTGTTACTAAAGAAAAAGGAGAATGGATAGAAGAGGGTATTACTCTCTTTGAAGAGAGTGGCTATACTTATATATATGAGCAAGAGGGTGCATCTATGCTGTATTTAAATACAGCTTTTTTAAACAGGACTCATAAACATGCAGACTTTTTTAATGTATTGTTTTATGAATATGGTAAAAATATTCTTGTTGATGCTGGAAAATATTCGTATGTTAAAGATAATCCTTTTAGAAAATATTGCATAAGTACAAGAGCTCATAATACTGTGCTTATAGACAATCAAAACTATAAACTTGATAGAAAATACTTCTTTGAATCAAAAGTAGTTTTATCAGAAAAGAAAGATGGATATTATCACATAAAAACACTACATGAGTATCCTTATCTTTCAAATACTATACATGAAAGAAATATCTTTTATAAACCAAAAGAGTTTCTTTTTGTACTTGATATAATGAAGTCTGATGAGATAAAAAATTTTAAACAGTTGTTTCATCTACATCAGGATTTAGAGTTATTTGAGAAAGATACATATCTATATAGTGATATACAAAATGATACTACTATGTATATAAATATGAAATCTATAGAAGGAAAGGATAATAAACTATGTAAAAATATATCTTTTAATAAAGGCATTGATGGAGAGATAGAAGGGTATAGAGCATTGGGACATAATGAAGTTGTTGAAAATTATGTTTTGGTAAATGAAATTGATAGTGCCTATGCTGTCATGGGAAGTATGTTTTCATTTAACCAATTAAGGGATTTTGAAGTGTTGTTTGCTGATGATAGTAAGCTAGAGATATTATTTGAAAATTATCACGAGATTATAAAAGGATAAGTTATGAAAAAAGTTTTAAAATATAGTGAGATTAAAGAGTTGTTAAATGGGATGTTGCAAAAAGGGATGCCTATAAATGAACTTGAACATTTTCTTTTGGAATTTATCGAGGAGAATCCATCGGATACATTGAAATATAAAAAAGCTTTTTTTGCATTGATCAAAGATATAGACTTAAAAAAAGCTGTAGTATATGGAGAAGATATAATAAAGCAAGAACAAGATCCAAAATTTATAAAAGTTTTGGCTGTTAGATATAAAAGATTGGGTTTAGATAAAAAGTATGATTTATATATCAATCATAAAGTTCCTGTAGCTGAATTTAAAAATAAAATAGATGAGATTAAAAATAAAGAAGAAGATTTTGGTATAGTTGAAAAATATATCAAATCATTT
>JAADDU010000045.1 GCA_013153755.1 Campylobacterota bacterium
CTGGTTTTATAAAAAGTATAGATATTGTAAATAGTGATGTTTATATAAACTTAGGTTTATAAGTCTAGCTTTATATGTCTTTTAAACTGCCAAATATCATCAAAACCATTGCATCTAACTTAGATGCAATGGGTGCTAAGTGTATCGTAGTTGGTGGTAGTGTTCGTGATTTTTACCTAAAAAAAGAGATAAAAGACTACGACATAGAGGTTTATGGGCTAGATTCTTTAGACTCTTTGCAAAAACTACTTAGTCATTATGGCTCAGTAAATCTTGTGGGCAAAAGTTTTGGTGTTTTAAAGTTTAGATGCAATGGTTTTGAGTATGATTTTTCATTTCCTAGAACAGAGTCTAAAGTAGGGCAGGGACATAAGGGTTTTGATGTAAAAGTTGATGGTAGTATCTCTTTTAGGGAGGCTTCTAAAAGAAGAGACTTTAGCATAAATGCTATGGGGTACGATATACAAGAAGGTAAGTTTCTTGACCCTTATAATGGCATGAGTGACTTAAAAAATAAACTTTTAAAACATATAGACGATAAAACATTTCAAGAAGACCCACTTAGAGTTTATAGAGCTATACAGTTTTGTGCAAGATTTGAATTTAGATGCGATGAAAAAACGCTTTTGTTATGTAAAAAAATGGTGGATGAAGACACCCTTTTAACCTTACCAAAAGAGAGAGTTTTAGAGGAATTAAAAAAGCTTTTTTTCAAGGCATCTAAACCATCTATAGGCTTTGAACTTATGAAAAAGCTTGGTATTTTAAAGCACTTTAGAGAGTTAGATGCAGTGGATAAAGATGCTTGGGCTAGAACTATGCAAAGCTTAGATGCGATGAAACGTATGTTAGTTAAAGAGGATAAAACAAACTTAGTTTATATGCTTAGCATAGTTTGTAGTGAGTTTAAAACCCCAAAAGAGTGCGAGAGTTTTATACTTAGGCTGAGTGATGAAACAAAGCTTTTAAAGAGTGTTTTAAACCTTTTAAAATATGCTTCGCAAGTTTCAAATAAAGAGCTAGATGATACACAGATAAAAACTTTAGCAACTAAAGTAAAGATTTGTGAACTCATAACTTTTTTAGAGGCAAAAAATATCACAAATGAGACACTAAAACAAAAAGCAAAAGCACTAGGTGTTTACACAAAACCATTAGATGCAGTACTTCAAGGAAGAGATTTAATCTCTTTAGGCCTAAAACCATCGCCAGAATTTAAAAAGATTTTAGATGCAGTGTATGAGTTACAATTAAATGCTAAAATAACCTCAAAACATGAGGCTTTAGAGTACATAGGGAGTTTAACAAAATGAACAAAGAAGATTTTAACGAAGGGCTTTTAGGATTTTTAGATGCATCTCCTACACCTTTTCATGCTACACAAAACATGGCATCCATGTTTGCAAATGCTGGATTTATAGAGCTTAATGAAGTAGATAGCTGGGATTTAAAAGAGGGTAGTAGTTACTTTGTGAGACGAAATGACTCTGCCATCATAGCTTTTACTTACCCAAAAACTTCTAAAAACTATGTGATGATGGGAACACATACAGACTCTCCAAACTTAAAACTAAAACCTAATCCTGTTATAAAAGAGCATGGTGTTGTAAAGTTTGGAGTTGAGAGTTATGGTGGGCTTTTGCTTACTCCTTGGTTTGATAGAGAGTTGTCTTTGGCTGGTCGTATCTCATACATGGATGCAAAAGACAATCTAAAAGACACTCTTGTAGATGCACAAAAATCTTTAGCTATCATCCCATCTTTAGCTATACATTTAGATGACAAAGCAAATAAAGACAAAACTATAAATAAACAAACAGACCTATGCCCAATCCTTACAACAAATGAAGACTTTGAGTTTGAAGAGTTTTTAAGATGGCAACTATCTAAAGCTGGTGTATTAGATGCAAAAGAAGTTTATGCGTCTGAACTTAGTTTTTATGACACTCAAAAAGCATCTTTTGTGGGGCTCCATGATGATTTTATAGCTAGTGCAAGGATTGACAATCTGCTTAGTTGTTATGTAGGTATGCTTAGTATTTGCTCCATAGATAGCTCAAAACCTATGCTTTTTGTAGCAAATGATAATGAAGAGGTGGGAAGTGAGAGTGTTAGTGGAGCAAGTGGAAGCTTTTTAGAAGACACACTAAAGAGAGTTTTTAACACACATGAAGAGTATGTACAGATGAGTAGAAGCTCCATCATGGTAAGTATGGACAATGCTCATGCCATCCATCCAAACTACCCCTCAAAACATGATGCAAACCATACCCCATATATAAACAAAGGTGTAGTTATAAAGATAAATGCAAACCAAAGATATGCATCTAATTCTAAAACCATCTCAAAGTTTATGAGTATCGCATCTAAAGCAAATAAACCAGTACAAAGTTTTGTAACTCGTAGCGATATGGGGTGTGGCTCAACCATAGGTCCCATAACAGCTACAAGGATAGGGATAGATACTATAGACATAGGTCTTCCAACTCTTGCTATGCACTCTATACGCGAACTTTGTGGTAGTGATGATGCACACTCTTTATATAAAATTATGGTGGAGTTTAAAAACTGATGTCAAGTGTAACACCAGAGGAGCTAAACTTACTCATAGAGCAAACCTATAAGGTTGAAAATGAGTTTAACGAACTAAAAGCTTCTTATGCTCACTTGCAAGATACAGTTGAAAAAGTAGTAGAGTTTTTACCAAATGCCATTTGGATAGTAAATAGTGATAACACCATCTTTTTACAAAACTCAAAAGCTAGAGATTTAAGTGAGTTACTTAAACTTTTAAAATATAAAGATGATGATTATGAGCTTACTTTTGACTCTCGCTCATACATCGTAAAAAGCTCCACTTATAAAGATAAAATCATGTTAAGTGCTACTGATATAACTGAACAAAAACGAAAAGAAAACTTAGCTACTATGGGGCAAATGGCAGCGCATCTATCACATGAGATACGAAACCCCATAGGTGCTATATCTTTGATGAGTTCAACTTTAAAAAAGAGAGTTATCCCTGAAAATATCCCTATAGTTGAAGAGATACAAAAGTCTGTTTACCGTATAGAGAGAATCATAAAAGCAACACTCATGTTTAGTAAGGGTGTTGAGATAAAAAAAAGTAAGTTTATGTGGAGTGAGTTAAAAAACTCTATAGATATGTCTATAGGTTATTATGGTTACTCAAAAGAGATAAATTTTATTTTTCCTAAGGATGATTTTGAGTTAGATGCAGATAAAGATCTTTTAGAGATGCTTTTTTCTAACTTCATAGCAAACGCTATAGATGCCATAGAGCTTAGTGATGAAGAAGATGGAACTATAGAAGTAGAGTATAAATATGATGAGAACTATCATACTTTTTATATCTATGATAGTGGTATAGAGATAGAAGATAAAGATGAACTTTTTGAAGCCTTTAAAAGTACAAAAGTAAAAGGAAATGGCTTAGGTTTAGTCTTGAGTAGGCAGATAGCTCAAGCTCATGGTGGATCGGTAAACTTACTAGATACACTAAAAAAATGTTTTGAGATAAAGATAAGGATTTGATTTTGGATAAAAGATTGATAGAAGTACCAGCTACAACACTTGATTTTTACACATACGAAGAAGATGGTTTAGTATTTTATGAATTTGATGCTACAGAGTGTGACCCACCAGAACCTATGGTAAATACTATGAGAGGTTTAGGACTTTTAAAAAACTATAATGAAAGGCTAGTTGGCATCTATTTCCATGAGCCTTTTCCTTTATATGAGAGGATACCTATAAGTTTTGAACATGAAGCTATAGAGATGGAAAATGGAGATTTTAAAGTTATATTTAAAAAGTCTAAAGATTTTTTAGACTAAGAGAGATGCTATTATGACTTTTTGTGATTTTAATATTTTAGATATAGATGAAAAGAAAATCTCTTTAGATGAGTATAATGATTTTACTTCATTAAGAACTAAAGAGTAATAAAAAGATATATACCTATAACAAAACTTCTTAAAATCACTAAAGATATACAAGAGGTATTGTAACTAGAGGCATATTATCTAAGTATTTTTATTTACCAAAAAATTTATAATAAAAATCTTTTATATTTCTAATCTTTGTTCTACTGATAGCTAAAGAGCCTTTTGGTGTTGTTCCACTTGTTAGTGTTGTTCCAGCAGCTACCATCACATCATCTTCTATAGTTACAGGTGCAACAAGTTGACAATCACTTCCGACAAATACATTTTTACCTATGATAGTTTTATACTTTTTAATCCCATCATAATTACAAGTGATAACACCAGCACCGATATTTGTACCCTCATTAACTTCTGCATCGCCTATGTAGCTTAGATGCCCAGCTTTTACACCTTTTAGAGTACTTTTTTTAGTCTCTACAAAATTACCTATGTGTGTGTCTGTTATGTGAGATAGTGGGCGAAGGTGTGCCATCGGTCCTGCATCTGAATTTATCATAACACTATCTTCAACTACACTATGTGCTTTTATATGTGAGCTTATTATCTTAGAGTTACCCGTTATGCGAACACCATTTTCTAAGATACATTCGCCCTCAAACTCTACACCTTCTTCTATATAAATCGTAGAAGGTAGTTGCATAATCACACCAGCATTCATCCACTTTATTTTGATTCTGTCTTGCATGATTACCTCTGCATCTGCGAGGTCTTTTTTAGAGTTTATCCCTTTAAAATGCTCTTCATCTACTAAAAGAGGAGATATAAGAAGTCCATCTTTTTTAGCCATAGCTATAACATCAGTTAAGTAGTACTCTTCTTGAGCATTATCATTACTTAAAAGTGGAATATACTTATCTACTACACTTTTTGAAAAAGCATATATACCAGCATTTACAGTAGTTGTCTTTAACTCATCTTCTGAAGCATCTTTTTGCTCTACTATATACTGAACTTGGGAATCTTCTATGATAACACGCCCATAACCACTAGGGTCTTTTAAGTCAAATATAGACATGATAACATCTGCCTCAGTATCTAAAAATCCTTTTAGTGCATCTGCATTTATGAGTGGCATATCTCCGTTTAAAACAAGTACTTTCTCATTTTTTGGTTTAATATTTTTCATAGCTCCACCAGTTCCTGGGAAGTTATCTGCATCTTGAACTACAAAGTTTATGTTATTAAACAAAGAACCAACTTGTTCTATAACTGCCTCTTTTTGATGAGCTACAACAACAGTTATATCATCTGAAATCTCTAAAGATGCCTTAATGATATGATATAACATGGGTTTTCCACTTATGCTATGAAGAACTTTTGCTTTTGGCGACTTCATACGAGAGCCTTTACCAGCTGCAAGTATAACTATGCTTATTTTATTTTTTTCCATTTTAACCTCTTTTTTAAAAATCATCTATGTTGATAGTAATTTCACTCTTATCAGATAAATTTTTTACTATCATTTTGTTTGTTTGAATCTCATTACTACCTATGATACAAAAGTATTTTGCATCGACTTTATCTGCACCTTTTAGGTGGTTTTTAAAGTTTTTAGCTTTATATTCTATGCTTACTTTGTCTGTTTTTCTTTTTTTATGCGCTAGTTTTACCACTATATCAACAGCCTCTGCATCTAAAGCACCTATATAGTAACCATCTTTTTCTTTCTCAGGCATAACTATAAGCTCCATAAGTCTCTCTATTCCCATAGCAAAACCAACAGCAGGAGTAGCTCGTCCATCTAAAAATTCTACAAGTCTGTCATATCTTCCACCACCAGCTATAGCACTTTGACTTCCTATGTTATCACTTACAAATTCAAATGCAGTTTTAGAGTAGTAGTCAAGTCCACGAACTAAGTTTGTGTCTATCTCATACTTGATGTTATTTGTATCTAATATATTTTTTAGTTTTGAAAAATCACTCTCACACCCATCACACAAAGAGTTTAGAAGTTTTGGAGCTTTTTCATAAAGAGATTGGCATTTTTCATTTTTACAATCAAGCACACGGATAGGATTTGTCTCTTTTCTACGCTTACAATCTTCACAAATCTCATCTTCTACAGACTCTATAAAAGTCACAAGAGAATCACGGTACTGAGGCATACAATTTTGATCTCCCAAAGAGTTAAGCTGAAGTCTATAACCTATACCACAACGCTTAAGAATGTCACTTGTCATCATAATCATAGTAGCATCTTCATAAACGCTATCAACACCAAAACTCTCCACACCAAACTGGTGAAACTGTCTTAGACGACCCTTTTGTGGGCGTTCATAACGAAACATAGAACCATGATAAAAAAATCTATGTACACCACCAGCTTTATCTAGCTTTTTTTGGATAAATGCACGAACAACTCCAGCAGTTCCCTCAGGGCGAAGACAAACATCATTTTCACCTTTGTCTATAAACTGATACATCTCTTTACCAACGATGTCACTAGACTCGCCAACACTTCGTTTAAAAAGAGCAGTTTCTTCTAAAAGAGGAGTTTCAATAAAGTGAAAACCATACTTTTGAGCTACATCTGTAGCAACATCTATAAAGTATGTAAAACGCTCATAATCATCACTTAAAATATCATTCATACCTCGCAGAGATTTAACCATTTGTGTCCTTTAAATATATTAGAAATTTATTGATGTAAGGATACCATTTTTTAGCTTTTTTTAAGATGATGTAATCTTAAAATTTGATTTAAATTATCACTTCCCTTTTAATATATAAAGCTATAATGTCATTATGAAAATATGGATAGAAGATACAAATACCCCAAGCCATCGTTTAGTAAAGCTAAACTGCGAAAAGCATAGCGATTATACATACCTTGGCGACTTAAATGATGCACAACTAAAAGAGTTTTTTCTTGAACTTCAAAGTGATATGGATGTAGAGAAAAATATAAAACTTATACACTACTATGGTTACTTACATATTTTTGTAATTCATAAGAAAAAGAAGTGATACAGATGAATTTTGAGCAACTTAAACTAGATAAAAAGATACTTGATGTAGTTCAAGAGAAGGGTTTTACTACTCCAACTTCTGTACAAGAAAAAGTGATACCCCTTGTTTTAGCTAAAAAAGATGTGATGGCACTCTCACAAACGGGAAGTGGAAAAAGTGCAAGTTTTGTGTTACCTATTTTACAACTTTGGAGTAAAAATAGAGATAATGCTAAAAAAGGGAAAATAAAAGTTTTAGTACTAACTCCAACAAGAGAACTAACCCTTCAAGTTGCAAATACATTTAGTTTCTTTGGAAAATATTTACCAAAAAAACCTCAAATTGTGAGTATTATTGGTGGAGAAAAAATCGGCGAACAGCTTTTTGAGATTCAACAAGGTTGTGACATTTTAGTGGCTACAAGTGGGCGTTTCTTGGATGTTTTAAGTAAAAAACAGATGAATCTTTCACATTTAAATTATTTAATATTAGATGAAGCAGATAAGATGCTAGACCTTGGTTTTGAAGAGGAGCTTGAAGCCATCTTAGATGCAATCCCAAAAGAGAGACAAAACCTACTATTTTCAGCCACTTACCCACC
>JAADDU010000061.1 GCA_013153755.1 Campylobacterota bacterium
TGATGAGATAGGTCTTTTAACTCATAACTTTAACATTATGGTTCAAACTATAGAAGACAACATTAAAAATCTTGATAACAAAGTAAAAGAAAAAACAAAAGAGCTAGAAAAAGAAAAAACAAAAGCAGAAGAATCTGCAAAACTAAAATCAGAATTTTTAGCAAATATGAGCCATGAGATAAGAACACCGATGAATGGCATCTTAGGGATGTTACATCTAGCTCTTAGAACCAACCTTGATGAAAAACAAAAAAGATACCTACATAAGATAGACAATAGTGCAAAATCACTCCTTGGAATTATCAACGATATTTTAGACTTTTCAAAGATAGAAGCTGGAAAACTAAACATAGAAAAAATTGATTTTGATCTGTATGAAGTTATAGATAGTGTAGTAAATCTTGTAGAGGTTAAAGCACACGAAAAAAATCTTGAGATAGTAGTAAAATATGCCCCTGAGATTGGCAACAATTTTCATGGAGATAGTCTAAGAATCTCACAAGTACTAACAAACCTTTTAGGTAATGCTGTGAAATTTACTGATGAAGGGGAGATAGGTATCTACATAGATAAGGTAGCTAAAGATAGGTTTAGATTTAGTGTAAAAGATACGGGCATAGGTTTAACTAAAGAGCAGATAAACAAACTCTTTAAGTCGTTTTCTCAAGCTGATGGAAGTACCACTAGAAAGTATGGTGGTACAGGTCTTGGACTCACAATCTCAAAACAACTCATAGAACTAATGAATGGTAAGATATGGGTAGAGAGTGAGCTTGGCGTTGGAAGTGAATTTATCTTTGAGATAGAGCTAAAAGAGCTAAAAAAAGATATAAATAGATTTAAAATGTTTGATACAAAAAGCATACTTATAGTTGATGATAACAAAACATGGCACGAGATACTTAGAAATACTTTAGAGATGTTTAACCTCAAAGTTGAGTCTGCTTTTAGTGGTAAAGAAGCCCTAGAAAAGATGTTTGAGTGTAAAAATAGTTATGATGCAGTACTTATGGACTGGAATATGCCAGAGTTAGACGGCATAGCAACAACTAAAGCCATAAATGATATGTGTTTAGGGTGTTCAAAAAGGGATAAATGTACTCAAAAACTACCAACTAACATCATAATGGTAAGTGCTTTTGGACAAGAGAGCATCATCACTCAAGCAAAAGATGCTGGTATAGATATATTTTTACAAAAACCACTAAACCCATCACTTTTAAATGACATTCTAAGTAGTATATTTTTAGATGAAATCACATCAAGCTATAAATCTCAAACAAAACAAGATAGCTTAAGAGATGAAATTTACACACTAAAAGATAGCCATATTTTACTCGTAGAAGACAACGAAACAAACCAAGAGATAGTTTTAGGATTACTTGAAGATAGTGGTATCATCATAGATATAGCTAACAACGGTAAAGAAGCGACACAAAAAGTTCAAGATAACCCACAACTTTTTGAGCTTATACTCATGGATTTACAAATGCCTGTAATGGATGGTTTTGAAGCCACTAAAATCATAAAAGAGTTAAACAAAGAGATACCAATCATAGCACTAAGTGCAAATGCGATGGTTGAAGATGTTCAAAAAACTAAAAAAGCTGGGATGATTGAGCATCTAAACAAACCAATAGAGGTTGAAAAACTTTATAAAACACTTCTTACATACATAAGTAAAAAAACAGATACTAAAGCAGAAGTAAGTGACATAAATGATAACTTAGAGATACCAGAGTTTAAGCATATAGATACAAAGATAGGTCTATCGCACATGGCAGATAACAAAAAGCTATATCTAAAAGTTTTAAATGATTTTTATCATAATTATAAAGATATAAAACTAGAAGAGTTAGATGCAGATAGTTTTAAAAGAGCGACACACACCATCAAAGGGCTTAGTGCAAACATAGGTGCAATGAACCTACACAAAATCTCAAAAACACTTGATGAAACACAAGACAAAACTCTCCTTGTGGATTTCTATAAAGAGTTAAACCTAGTTATGGATGAATTAAAAACTTCTGATTTAACTCAAAAAAGCACTGCATCTAATAAAAAAGAGTTAGATGCAGTGCTAAAAAAAGAACTATTTGATAACCTAAAAGCTACACTAGAGCAAGAAGTACCAAAAGATATAAATCAAGCTATAGAGAAGATACAAAACTATAAACTCTCTAAAGAAGATGAAGATATGATGCAAAAAGTAAAAGAAAGTGTAGAAGATTTTGAGTTTGAGGAAGCTTTGGGGTTTATATGCTAAAATTACATAAAAATATATAGAGGTTTTGATAGATGGGCTTTTTTACAGCAGATATACATGATGAATATAACGATATAGTTTATGCACTTAGTCCGAAGTTTAAAAACTTTGGTGGTGCTAAAAAATGTAAAGGGGAAGTTGTAACCATAAAGCTTGACAAACATAACTCTGAACTTATCAAACTACTTAGAGATGAAGATGGGGAAGGTAAAGTTGTCGTTGTTGATGTTGATGAAGAGTACTATGCAGTAGTTGGGGAAAATCTTATGAAGTTTGCTCATAAAAACAACTATGCAGGTATCATAGTAAATGGTTATGTAAGAGATACCCTTCAGATAAAAGATATACCAGTAGCACTCTATGCACTTGGAACTTGTCCGAGAAAGTATATGCCACATTGTGAAGGTAAAAGAGATATAGAACTATCTTTTGGTGGAGTAAAATTCAAAAACGGTGACTTTATTTACGCAGATACAGATGGTGTTGTAGTCACACATAAACAGATAGTATAAAAAGGGAAGATTTGAAAACAGATACAGAATTATATCAAGAGATGGATGAGCTTATAGAGTTTATAGAGGGTGAAGATGCTAAAGAGGAAGTAGATATAGAGTTTGTTCCTTATAAAAACAACATGAAACTACTTTTAGATGCACAAGATTTAGATACTTACTTAAAATCTTATGATGATATTTGTAAAAGTGAAACTGGTGTACTAGAGTGTTTTGACATAGTAGATGCAGAGGAACTTAAAGAACATATAGAAAAAAACAATATAGCATTTGATGAGTTAAAAACAGAAACTATAAATGCTACTTGTGAAGCTCTTAAAAATGTTATATATGAAGCCGAAGAGGACGAATACTAAAAAGGTAATATAATGAACCGTAGAGACTTTCTAACCACTGCAACAACAGCTTCAACTGTTTTAGCTTTTAGTGGATGTAACGACACAAATCGTCAAGCTATAGACTACTCAAAACATCCAAAACATAACAAAGATGCTAAAAAAAGAGTCAACTTTAATAAAAACAAAAAAGTAACTATAAAACTAGCTACAAGTTGGCCAGCACATTTTCCTATCATGGGTATAGGTGTTGAGAGATTTGCTCAAAGAGTTAAAGATATAAGTGGTGGTAGTTTAGAGATAAAAATCTACCCTAAAAATGTTTTAGTTCCAGCCCTTGCTGTTTTTGATGCTTGTAGTAGTGGGCAAATAGATGCTTTTCACTCTGGACCATACTACTGGAAAGGTAAAAACTCTGCTTTTTCATTATATAGTGGTATCCCTTTTGGTTTTACAGCAGAGGAGATAAACTCATGGATGCTTTTTGGTGGTGGTTTAGAACTTTGGCGTGAACAGTATGCAAAATACAACCTATACCCATTTTTAGGTGGTAACACTAACATCCAAATGGGTGGGTGGTATAGAAAAGAGATAAAAAGCTTAAAAGATATGCAAGGCTTAAAGATGCGTATCCCTGGACTTGGTGGAGAAGTATTTGCAAAGATGGGGGTTAATCCTATCTTGCTTCCTGCTGGAGAGATATATACCTCACTTGAGAGAGGTGTTATAGATGCTACTGAATGGGTTGGACCTGCACTCGATATAAAAATGGGCTTTTATAAAGTTGCACCATATTACTACTCAGGTTGGCATGAACCAGGCTCTATACTAGAACTTACTTTTAACAAACATTCGTGGGAAAAACTAAGCTTTGAGCATCAAAGTATGTTAGAAGTTGCTTCTAGTGAGATGAATGCAAATATGACCTATGAGTTTCATGCTCAAAACATACAAGCACTTAAAAAACTAAAAGATTTAGACATAAAGATATATCAATTTCCAAAAGATGTTATCGATGCAGGGAAAAAAGGGCTTCAAGAAGTCATATCTGAATTAAGCTCTTCAAATGATGACTTTGAAAAAGTTTATAAATCTATCAAAAATCATCTACAACTCTCAAAAGAGTGGAGTGATGCAAGTTTAAGATACTTTTTGAATGAGAGATAGGGGTTATACAACCCCAAAAAACTCTCCAGCCTCTAACTCATCATCTGTCAAATTCTCTTTTGCAAAATCTGGGTCAGTTTCTATCAGTTCTTTTGCTTTTTCTTTACAAAATTCAAATAAAATCTCTTTTGCCTTAACATTATCTTTTATAAAACCAAGACCACTAAACTGATATGGGTCTTCTTGTTCTATACACAAGACAATACCATCACATTTCTCTTCTAAAACTTCTACTAGAGTTCTATAGTTTATGTTAAATTCATCACTATACCAACCAATACTTTCTAACTCTTTATTTGAAAATTCTGCGATACCATCTGCTGTTGTATCATCATAAGATGCTCTTGAAATATTTAATTTTATAATTTCTTGCCAATTTGAAAATGCTTTTATTAAAACACGCTCTTTATCTTCTACTAGTTGATAATTTTGACCAAGTGATTTAGTTAAACCTTCATCAAGATTTGCTAAACCATGATATATCAACATATCACCTTGCAAAAACGGCTCATATTTTATCTCACCATATATATCTATAGCAAATGGTTTAGATAATTCTATAGCTTTTAGTAAAGATTCTTTCTTAAGTATAATTATTTCGTTAAAAAGATTAAATTTCTTCATACTTTTCCTTAAATTTTTCCAACATTATAAAAGTTTTTGCTTTAATTGAGTATAATGCCACAAATTTTATTAGGTATATAGCCTATATTTAAGCTAAGGAAACACAATGGCATTAAATGTTTATTATGACAAAGATACAAGTTTAGACCTTATCAGAAGCAAAAAAGTTGCAATGATAGGATTTGGTTCTCAAGGACACGCTCACGCTGAAAACTTAAGAGATAGTGGTGTAGAAGTATGTATAGGTCTTCGTGAAAATGGTTCTTCATGGGCTAAAGCTAAAGCTAAAAACTTTGAAGTTTTAACAGTAGCAGATGCTAGTGCAAAAGCTGATGTTGTTATGATTTTACTTCCAGATGAAAACCAAGCAGAGATCTATAAAAATGAGATTGAACCAAACCTAAAAAATGGCGCAACTATCGCTTTTGGTCATGGTTTTAACATCCATTATGGTCGTATCGCTCCAAGAGCTGACATCAATGTAACTATGATAGCTCCAAAAGCTCCAGGTCATACTGTTCGTTCTGAGTTTGTTCGTGGTGGTGGTATCCCTGACCTTATCGCTGTTGGTCAAAATCCTAGTGGCGAAACTAAAGAGCTAGCTCTTTCTTATGCTAGTGCTATTGGTGGTGGTCGTACTGCTATCATTGAGACAACCTTCAAAGATGAAACTGAAACTGACCTTTTTGGTGAGCAAGCAGTTCTTTGTGGTGGTACAGCTGCACTAGTTCAAGCTGGTTTTGAAACATTAACTGAAGCTGGTTATGCTCCTGAACTTGCATATTTTGAGTGTTTACATGAGCTTAAACTTATCGTTGATTTGATGTTTGAGGGTGGTATCGCTGATATGAGATACTCTATCTCTAATACTGCTGAGTATGGTGATTATGTTTCTGGAAAACGCGTTATCAATGCTGAGTCAAAACAAGCTATGCGTGACATACTTACTGAGATTCAAGATGGTAGATTTGCAAAAGACTTCATCTTAGAAGGTCAAGCAGGTTACCCTCGTATGAATGCTGAGCGTACTAACGACAAAGAAAAACTTATCACTAAAACAGGTAACAAACTTCGTGAAATGATGCCTTGGATAAGTGCAAATAAAATTGTAAACCAAGATACAAACTAAAAAAGTAGTGCATCTAATGCACTACTAAACAAATTTATAGCTTATTTTAAAGCTATAAAAGTTGCAAAGTTTGCCCATCTAAATACAACCTCACAATGTGAAAACCCACAATTTTTTGCCATTTTTATATTTTCATCCTCACTATATGGAACTAACACATTTTCCAAAGCTTCCCTTTTTTGCATTATCTCATACTCTGAGTACCCCTGCTCTTTTTTAAAGTCATAATAGCACTCTATGAGCTCCTTATTTAGTTTTGAGTTATGACTTATAACCTTTTCACTAAATATAAAAACTCCTTCCTCTTTTAGTGAATCACAAATCTTTTTCACTAACTCTTCTCTAACTAAAGGACGGATAAACTGTAAAGTATAGTTACTTATAAAAACATTGGCTTTTTTATAATTATATTCTAATATATCTGCATTATAAAGCTCTATATCTGCCCCAAGTGCAACTGACTTTTTCCTTGCTTGATTTAGCATAGCTTCAGAATTATCAAGACCAACTAAAGTTGCATTAAACTCTAGTTTCTTACTCATGCTTATAAGTAAAGATGCAGTAGATGAACCTAAGTCATATAAAACACCCTCCTCTTTTAGATACTTTATAGCAAAAAATTCTGTAATTTTTTGCGATTCTTTATAAAAAGGTACACTTCTTTGAAGCATATCATCAAAGACAGCGGCCACCTCTTCATCAAATTCAAACTGTTTTTTTATCGGTTTTGTAAATACTTTATCATTCATAGATGCAATTATATGATATAATCTCAAAAAGTCAAAAAGGATTTAGATGCAGTTAGACACTTCAACTTGGATGATGATAGCTTTTGTCGTTGGTATGGGACTTAGTATATGGAAACTTTACCAGTTTATGCCAACAAGACAACTAAAAGATGATGACACAACTAAAGAGGCTCAAGATAAACTTTTAGAATTTATCATAAGTGTGATAAAAGAAAATCATTGTGATATAACAGCAAATGAACTTCATCAAAAAGTTATAGAACATGAAAAATTTGACAAAGAACATTTTTGGAGATTTAATCCAAACAAACTAAACCAACTTTTACAACTCTACTATATAAAAAATCCACATACAAACTGTATAAAAGATATACATAGAGATTTACATAAGGAGTCTTAGTTTTGCACTTTTAAAATAAAGTGCTTGACTAAGTAAAATCCTCCACCTGCCATAAAGACAGTGCCAAAAGCATTCATAAGTATATTTGTCAGTGCTAGAGCTATGTTTCCACCCTCTAAGAGTAAAAAACTCTCTATTGCAAATGTTGAGTATGTTGTTAAGGCACCTAATATCCCTGTGCTTAAAAAAGATTTTACATGAAGTGAAAAAAATGTTGTGTACATAAAGTATGCAACTAACACACCCATGATAAAACTACCTATAAGATTAACTCCAAATGTTCCAAATGGGAGTTCATGTGGTAGTTTATGAGAG
>JAADDU010000195.1 GCA_013153755.1 Campylobacterota bacterium
TCTTTTTTTTCACCATTTATTGTGATTGTCATTTAATTACCTTGTAAAGTTTTAATGATATTGTACTATTTTAATTTGATTAATATTAAATAATTGATATACTAATCACAAATAAAAAGCAAGAGAATACAAGATGTTAAATTCAAAAGAGATATTAAAGTATACTAAAGAACTTTCTGTTTTATTTGTTGAAGACCATGAAGAGCTTAGAGTAAATACAACAGAGATTTTAAAAAGCTTTTTTAAAGAGGTTCATTCTGCAAAAGATGGTAGTGATGCTTTAAAAAAGTACAAAGATTACTATGTCAAAGATAAAAAATATTATGATATCGTACTTAGTGATATACAGATGCCAAATCTAAATGGTGTTGAACTTACATCTAAAATTTATGAGATAAATCCATCTCAACTTCTTATAATTATATCTGCACATGATGATTCAAAGTATCTTTTACCACTTATAAACCTAGGTATAGAACAGTTTATAAAAAAACCTATAGATTATCAAGAATTATTGAAAGTGTTACTAAATAGTGCTAAAAAAATCAAGCAGGATACAACAACTAATGTAGAAAAAATTTCTACAAAAATATACTTAGATGAAAATATAGTTTTTGATAGAGAAAATAGTTATCTAAGTGATAATAAACAAACAATATATTTGACCAAATATGAGATGATATTTATACACCTTTTAACTAAAAATATAGGTAAAATATACTCAAATGAAGATATATCAGATAAATATAAAGAATATAATGAAAATATAGATATACAAAATATTAGAAAACTTGTATCAAAATTAAGAAAAAAACTACCTGAAAATTCATTGGAAAGTATCTATGGTATTGGATATAGAATCATTCCATATATAAAGTAAAAGAAACATGGTTAGAAGAAATTTAAAGAAGATAAGCAAAAGTCAAAAACTAAAAGCATTTATAAAAAAGTATAAAATTCCAGCAGAATATCTATCTACAAATAGAAAGATGATTTCAAAAGCAGTTCTTATAGGGCTTTTTATCGCTTTTATCCCTATGCCTATGCAGATGGCAGCAGTGATTGCAATGATGCCATTTTTTAAGTTTAATGTCCCTATAGGTCTTGCTATGTGTTGGCTTAGTAACCCTTTTACTATGCCACCAATGTATTATATGGAGTATCTTACAGGCTCATTTTTCTTAGGTATAAAAGCTCAACCTGTTGAAATGACTATGGAGTGGTTTACTAATAATATAGATAATATTTTTATACCATTATATACTGGAACACTTTTTTACTCTGTTTTTGGTTCTTTAGCAGGTTACTCGATAGTAAATTATCTTTGGAAAAGTTCTGTATATAGAGATAGAAAAAAACACTACTCTAAAAGGGGTTAGCGTTTATAAAGTTTAGTGGATTTATCTCATAAAAGTATAAAACTCCCCAGATTATCCATGCTAAAACTATGAGGTAGTATCTAATCATAAAACTGTCTTTACTAACTTTATGATGAAAGATTTTCATACTTAGATATGCACCAACAAAGCCACCTAAAAGTGAGAGTTTAAAAAGATTTTTCTCACTTATGCGTCTATGATGTTTTATGGCTTTGTATTTGTCTAAAGCGTAGATAAAAAATGTAACTATATTTATAGCTATAAAGTAATAAAGTGTTATTTTTTGCATTTGGGTAAGCTCTTTTTATGAATGGTGTAAAAATATATCCATAGTAAAATACCTATAAAACTCATACCAAGACTCATTACTTGACCTTGAGTTATCACTCCACAACAAACATAACCTATCTGTACATCTGGTGCTCGATATATCTCTGCAATAGTCCTAAATAAACCGTAACTAATGGCATAAATCAAGATGAGTTCACCTGAAAATTTTTTATATTTTTTGTAAAGAAAAACTACTAAAAAGACACCTATACCTTCTAAAAGTGCTTCATAAAGTTGAGAAGGATGTCTTAAAACACCATCTACATAGATACCCCATGCTACATCAGTTTGTCTACCTATTAATTCTTGATTTAAAAAGTTTCCTATGCGTCCAAAAACAAATGCTAGTGGGATACTTAATGCTACTAAGTCCATAATCATCCCAAAAGAGATTTTATGTTTTTTGGTATATAGATAAGTAGCACTAACAAACCCTATAACAGCACCATGGTAACTCATACCTCTTATACCAACAAACTCTCCATTTACAAAAGGGTTGAAAATTTGCCAAGGATGGGAAAGATAGTATGATGTATGAGTGTCATAAAACAGTATATAACCAAGTCTAGCACCTAGTATAACTCCTATCTCAACATATACAAAGTAAGCATCTATATCTGACTTTGCGAAGTTTATGTTGTCTTTTTTTATGATATATTTTGCGATATACAAAGCACTCATCAAAGCTAAAACATACATCATCCCATACCAATGTACAGGAAAAGAGAAGATACTAAAAGCTACAGGATTAAAAACTTCATATATATGGTTCCAACTATTCATTTTTCTCTCTTAATGCATCTGCGATAAGTTCTATAGGGTTTTTAAAAGTTGTTTGCATCTCATCATAGTTCATAGATGCATTGATTTGCATTCTACAAGCACTACACTCTGCACTAACTATATCTGCTTTAGTTTCTTTTATCATCGCTGCTTTTGGTGTTCCTGCTGCTTTTGCAAAATGGTACTTTTCACTCTGCATAGTCACCCCTCCAAAACCACAACATCTATCTGAGTCACTCATCTCAACCATCTCATAGTTTTTACTTATAAGCTCTCGTGGTTCTTGATGGATTCCTTGCATCTTTTTTGCATGGCATGGGTCATGGTAAGTAACTACTAAGTCCCCTTTTTGTTTTTGTGCTAAAAGTTTCTCTAACTCTGTATGTTTATAAAGCCACTCTGTTGCCATAAAGATTTTAGAGCTAAGTGCCTCTGCTCTTTTTTTCCACTCTGGTTGGTCGTGAAAATAGTGTGCATAGTCTATCTTTAACATCGCACTACAAGTTGCTTCTGGGACTATAATAGCCTCAACACCCTCATTTTCTATGATTTTTTCAAAATACTCTATATTGAACTTTGCATTGTTATCAACTGTATCAAAATCTCCAGTAAAGTAAGCTGGAGCAGAACAACATTTTTGCTCTTTTGCTAAGTATGCATCTATCTCTAGGGCTTCTAAAATCTCTAAAAGTCCATCTCCAACACCACGATAGTTATAGTTACCCAAACAACCGATAAAAATCATAACTTTTCTTTTGTTACCATTACTTATGTTTTCTTCATGTGCATTTAAAAATGATGTTTTTCTTAAACTTGGTAAAAGTCTGTCTGCTTTTAACATAGGTAGGTTAAAACGCGATGACATAGAGTCTATATCTTCTTGAATCTTAAAGCCACAAGTTTGAAAAACCCAGCCAAGTTTAAAAGCCAAATCATTAAGCCATCTATGACGAAGAAGCAAGAAAAATGCTTTTTTATACCATGCTATACCGTACTTTTTAGCTATATCTGAGCGAACTTGCTCTATAACCATATCGGTAGGGAGTGATTTTGGGCAAACCTCAACACAAGCAGTACATAAAAAACAACTCTCAAATATACTTTTTACATTTTTATCAAGTTCAAGTTTACCTCTTTGGTAAGCTCCTAAAAGGTCTAAAAAACCACGAGGAGAAGTAACTTCATCTGCATTTACATTGTGTATGGTACAAACGGGGATACATTTACCACACTTGATACAATCATCAGTTATATTTGCATAGTCAAAGATATCTTGTGGAGTTTTTTGCATCAACTACACCGTTTTTGAAAATGTTTTAGAGCTAGATGCGTGTTTTTTCATATATGCATCAAAAGGCATCGCTATATTTCTAATGAGTAGAGTTCCTGTTTCACTACATTTTATCTCTTTATCATCCATGCTTAAAAGCTCATCTTCTACAAATGGTTTTAGAGCTTCTATGGCATCTGCAAAATATTCTGAGAACTTAACATTAAATTTTTTGTCAAATCTTTTTATATCTAGTTTGAAGTTACTCATAAGCTCCATGATTACATACTGACGGATAAGGTCATCTTCATTTAGAACTACACCTCTCTCAAAAGGTAATTTCCCTGCATCTATAGCTTCTTCATACTCAGCCATCACTTTAAAATTTTGGTTATAGCTATCTACTCCCTCTCCGATAGAAGTAAGCCCAACACCAACAAGGTCTGCTCCACCTTTTGTTGTATAACCTTGGAAGTTTCTATGAAGTTCCCCTTTTTCTATAGCTTTAAAAAGCTCATCTTCAGGTTTTGCAAAGTGATCCATCCCTATCATTTTATAACCATGAGAAGTTAAAAAGTCTATAGTGTATTGCATGATTTGAAGTTTTTCGTCTGGTAGTGGTAAGGTTGTTTCATCTATCTTTCTCATAGTCTTTTTCATCCAAGGAACATGAGCGTAGTTAAATACTGCAAATCTATCTGGATTTAGTGTGAGAGCTAAAGATAGTGTTTCTTTAAAAGTTTCAAGTGACTGATATGGAAGTCCATAAATAAGGTCAACATTTACAGATATCATGTTGTATTTTCTTGCCAAATCCATCGCATCTTTAGTTACACCATAAGGTTGGATTCTATGAACTGCAACTTGTACTTTTTCGTTAAAATCTTGAATCCCAAAACTTACACGGTTAAAACCAGCTTCACTCATAACACGCATCTGGTCTTCATCTATATGGCGAGGGTCTATCTCACAACTAACCTCTGCATCTTCTCTAAAGTTTACAAAATAAGATTTTATCTCAGCTATTATCTCTTTTAGTTGTTCAGCACTAAAAAAAGTTGGAGTTCCTCCACCAAAGTGCATCTGTAAAACTTCTCTTTTTGTGTCTATATGTTTTGAGAGTATTTTTAACTCTCTTTTTAGGTAGTCCATATAACGAAGCATCTTATCTTCTTTTGATGTAAAAACAACATTACATCCACAAAAGTAACACGCATTTCTACAAAAAGGGAGATGAAAATAAAGACTCAAAGGGCGAGAACTATCTTGAGATTCTAACTTTTTTATATACTCATCATATCCATAAGCATCACTAAACTCTAGTGCAGTTGGGTAACTTGTATAACGAGGTCCTGGTTTTGAGTACTTTGTAAATTTTGCAAAATCTAGCATTTTTTATCCATCTTTATATTTAATTGATGCGATTATCTCTAAAAAGTCTTGAAGAAGTGATTAAGTTTTGAATTAATTAAGTTTACATAAGATATTATCGTATTTATGAAATGGATATATATAATTTTAATCACCACTCTTTTTACAGGTTGTGACTTACTAGATGAGTTTATGCAAAAAGATAAATCTGCTAACCAAATCATGCAAGAGAAGATGAAATTTGAAAAAAAAGTTGCACTAGAAAAAGAGGTTCAACTTAAAAAACTCTCAGAAGAAACACAAAGAGAACTTGCTCTTTTAGAAACTAAAAAAGAGTTAGCTAAGATAGAAAAAGAGAAAGAACTAGAAAAGATTCGTATGCAATCAGAACTAGAAAAACAAAAAATTATCTTCGCTCAAGAGAAACAAAAAGCACTTTTTGAACAACAGATGATTCAAAATCAACAGATGAACAACATGGAGCTAAAGCGCTATATTATGGCTATAGGTGCTGTTTTACTTTTTTTAATAAGTTTCTTTTTATATTATTATTTTAGCAAGAAAAGGCAAGATAAACTTATGGCTTATAATGATAATCTTAAAAAATATTTTCACCATAAAGAGAATGAAGCTAGGGTTCAAATAGCAAACAAAATGTTAGATGCTATATCTTCTGGAAAACTAGATAAAGCTCAAGAAAACCAACTCATAGGTGCATTTAGTGGTGAAGTACAAGGAAGCTACCAAAAACAACTCTCACATAAAGATGAAGAGATGCAAGAGATAGAAGTAGAGTTTATAGAAGCAGAGAGTTCTATATTAAAGAAGTGATTTTATAACATTACTTACACCTTGGTGTAGGTTGTAACTAGAAATCGGAAAATCAAGTGATTCATTTTCAAGATTTACATTGTTTTTACTAAGATAATCCCCTAAATCTTTTAAGTCTATATGTTTATATCTATTGCATCTATCATCGTCTAGCTTTGTTCTTAGTAATTTTTTTGCTGTATTTGATTTTTCTATACTAAAAGCTAATGTTTTTAAACTTACAAAATCAGCCCAACTAAAAAATAACTCAGGTGTTAACTCTGTAACATATTTACCCTCAGGATTAAAAAGCATATCATCATCTCTAAGTGGAATTAAGATACTCAAAATCGCATTTGAAAAAGGTATAACCTTGTCTGTCCAAAATGGTGACTCATTTCTTGTTTTTAGCTCTGCATCTAAAGTGCTAAGTATTGCATCTAAAGTGCCATTTTTAAAAAGTGTATAACTCTCTTGTTTCATAAAAATCTCTTTTTTTATTTTATTTACGAAATGATACCTCTTTTTTGTATAATCTTACTTTTAAAATAAGGATATGTGGTGAAATTAAATAAAAGTTTAGTAACAAATATAATCGGTGTAGCACTTATAGCTTTATCATACTCACTCAAAGAATTTTCAGATGCACTGCTTTTTAGTGGACTTTTTGCCATCTCTGGGGCTATTACAAACCAACTAGCAATCCATATGCTTTTTGAAAAAGTACCTTTTCTTTATGGTTCTGGAGTTATCCCAGCAAGATTTGAAGCTTTTAAAGAAGCCATAAAAAATCTGATGATGGATGAGTTTTTTACAAAAGAACAACTCGACAATTTTTTCAAAAGTGAAGAAAAACAGATAAATTTAGAGCCTATCATAGAGCAAACAGATTTTTCTCCAGCATTTGATGCACTTAGTAAAACAGTGATGGAGTCACAGTTTGGTGGTATGCTTGGAATGTTTGGTGGAGAGAGTGCTTTAGATGCACTAAGAGAGCCATTTTCACTTAAAATGAAAAGTGCTGTTATAAAGATAGTAAACTCTGATGCATTCAATCAAACACTACAAAATCACATGCAAAATTCATCTCTAAGTGATGATATGCTCGGCTCTATAGAGAGTGTAATAGATGCAAGACTAGAGCAACTAACTCCACAAATAGTAAAAGAGATAGTTCAAAAACTCATAAAAGAGCATCTTGATTGGTTAGTTGTTTGGGGTGGTGTTTTTGGTGGACTTATTGGATTAGTTAGTTCTTTCCTAGTTTAGTCCTTATTTAAGGGCTTTAAGGTTTGTAATTCTAAAATTTTACAACAATTTTTTACAACAAATGGTATAAAATCTGCTTATTTTTGATAATATTTGCAAAATAATATTAACTTATTGATAACTCTACAATGAAAAATCAGTAATACAATTCATCATTAAATCTATATAACTATTACCATTGGGTAGTTTACTTTTATCTATAAAATTCTCTTTCTCATCTTTAGTATGCCAATTTAATCTATATATATTTTTATCTATCATATTCTC
>JAADDU010000058.1 GCA_013153755.1 Campylobacterota bacterium
AAACTACTTAGTTTTGAAGTGATAGGTGGGGATGACAAACAGTGGCTTTATCTCCCAGCCATAAAAAGGGTAAAAAGAATCAGTTCTCGTAATAAATCAGGCTCTTTTATGGCAAGTGAATTTTCTTATGAAGATATATCTTCGCAAAATTATAAAAATTATACTTATGAAGCAAAAGCACAACAAGTTAATGTTGATGGTGTTGAGTACTTTAAAATCACAAGAGTACCAAAAGATAAAAATAGTGGCTACTCTAAACAAATCATTTGGGTAGATACAAAAGAGTATCTTGCAAGATTTGGAGAGTACTACGATAAACACGATAGATTGCTTAAAAAAATCAACTTTTTAGATTATGTAAAACTTAACAACACTTATAGAGTTCATAAGATTATCATCCAAAACATCCAAAACAAAAAAACTAGCACACTCATTTGGGATGAAGATAAGATAGGGGTGAAACTTTCCAAAAGAGAGTTCTCAAAAAGAGCTTTAAAATGAAAAAAACAGTACTGTTTTTTCTTCTTTACTCTAGTATCTTTGCCTTTGAGCATAAAACAGAGTTATCTTTGGAGTTTAATGGTTATAACACATACAAAAATGAGTCAAATATACAAGGAGTCACAAAACTTGGATTTGAAAATGAGTACTTTAAAACAGATATATCTTTAGAGTATCTTTACTCTCAAAAATACAGACAAAAAAGATACATCATGTTAAATGAACTATATCTAAGCCACGAAACAGATGACTACACACTAAAAGTTGGTAAAAGTATCAAATTTATTGGGGAGTTAGAGGGGTATAATATAACAGATTTTTATAACCAAAAAAACTATCTTAAAGACCCATTTGATAAGAGTGCTAAACTTGGTTCTTTAGGGGCTGATTTTACATACTATTTTGAAGATTCTTACATAATGGTTGGTTTAAAACTTTATGAACAAGATATAAAATATCCAACTAAAGAGATGCCGTATAACCCTTTTGAGATGCCATACTCTAAGGAATTACAACTTCAAGATAAAAGATATACACCGAGTTGTTATCTTATGTATAGCTTTACAACTCAAAAACATATAGATAGTGATTCTAAAATTATTTTTTATCATGGTTACGATAACAAACGCTACTTTGATTTACAAAACAGCACTTTATCTCAATATGCTTATAGAGTAAATAAACTACTTTTTTTATCAAATCTTGTATATCAAGATTATATTTTTAAAACAGAATTATCTTACACAGATGTTATAAACTCAACTAAAATGAGCGACTATGCACAACTAAGTTTTGGGCTTGAGAGAGGGTTTTACGATGTTTTTGGCACAGATATAACACTATATAGCGAGTACTATAAATATAGTTATAAAGATAACTCAAAGATAAAAAATGTAGATGTGTCAGAGATATATGATAATGATATTTTTGTAGCATTAAAGTTAGATATGAACAATGAGCAAAGTAGTAATATAAAGCTAGGTATGCTTTATGATTTATCAAATAGTGAGCGTGTTTATAAGGTTGAATTTAATTCAAGAGTATTTGATGACTTTGTTATAGATATACAGTACCTACAAACACAAACTAAGCTAAATACCTTACTTACAAACATAGGTAACACTAAAAAAGCAACTCTTAGCATTAGCTATATATTTTAAAGGACTTATGGATGAAAAATTATGTAAATTTTTTAGATAAATATAAATTTAGTATCATTATATTTATAACTCTTGTAGTTGGATTACTCTCTTTATCGCTAAAAAATCTAGCTTATGAGGGGAGTTATCGCATCTGGTTTGATAAAGACTCCAACATCATAAAAAACTATGATAATTTTCGTTCAACTTTTAGTGGCGATGATACTTTTATAGTTGCATTTAAAGATGTGGATGGGATTTTTAACAAAAAAGCTGTTGATACCATCTTAGAACTTACTCAAAAATTTAGTGATATAGATGGAGTAAGAAAGGTTGAGTCTTTAAGTAACTATCAGTATATAAGTAGTGAAGATGATGACATCATAGTAGAAGATTTTTTATATGGTGATGAAGACTTAGAGCAAAAAAAGCAACTTGCACTAAAAGATACTCTTATACTAAATCAACTTATCTCAAAAGATGCAAAAACAACGATGTTTGGGGTTAGACTATCTTCTAAAGCAGGGGCAAATGAAGAGGTAAATATCTATGTTTTTGAGCAACTTAAAAAGATTTTAAAAGAACAAAAGAGTGATTATAGGTTTTATATAACAGGTGCTCCTGCCATCACTGCATCTCTTGTTGGTATATCTCAAAGAGATGCTATGATTCTTATGCCTTTAGCAGTGTTTGTTGTTATAGGATTTTTGTTTTTTATCTTTAGAAATCTCATGGGTGTTTTAGTGCCATCCGTTGTTGTAGTACTCACTTTTTTAAGTGTTTTAAGCATAGAGATGATACTTGGATATAAACTAAATAACTTTACAGTAAACATACCATCTTTCATAACTGCCATAGCCATAGCAGATGCGATGCATCTATACCTTGCATGGGTTTACTTCAAATCTAAAGACAACAATACAAAAGAGTCCCTATATCTAGCTCTAAAATCAAACTTTACCCCCATAGCACTTACCTCTCTTACTACTGCCATAGGTTTTGCATCTTTAGGGATAAGTAGCTTAGAACCAGTATCTACACTTGGTCTTGCCATAACAAGTGGTGCTGTTATAGCATTTGTTTTAAGTGTTAGTATTGCCCCTGCAATTTTATTAACTCTCCCTCAAAACTATAAAGTAAAACAAGTTAAAATTTTTAACTTTCTTAACACTAAAGGTTATGGGGCTTTTATAGTTAAAAACGATAAAAAGATAGTTTTTAGTTTTATGATTGTTTTTATCATCATCTCTTTTGGATTGCTAGATTTAAAAGTAGATAGTAACTCGTTGAAATATTTTGCGAAAGATACAGTAGTTAGAAGTGGTGCTGAGTTTGTTGAGAAAAATTTAACTGGTAGTATGGTTTATGAGATCATTCTTGATGCTAAAGCAAAAGAGGAGGTAAAAAATCCTGCCTTTTTAGAAACTATAGTTAAGTTTGAAAAAGAGTTTATACAAACATACCCAGAGGTAAGGTTTACCACCTCTTTAAAAGATATAGTAAAAAGGATGCAATCAGTCATAAACACAGATGCAAACTCTTTGCTTCCAAAAGATAGAAATCTAGTAGCTCAGTATCTTTTACTTTACTCTATGAGCTTACCTCAAGGTATGGAGATAAATGATAAGATAGATACACAAGAAAGGTATTTAAGACTTAGTATAAATATAAATCTACAAGATACTTCTAAAGATTTGCAGATGATAGAGTGGATAAAAAATTGGTGGGATAAAAACACTAAATATAGTGCTGATGTTCAAGGTCAAAGTGTTATATTTGCATATATGCAATCGAGTATAACAGATACTCTTATCACATCTATCTCCATAACTCTTTTAGTAGTTGCTTTTTTTATGCTTCTTATCTTTAAAAATCTTAAAACCTTATGGTTGTTCATCTTGCCAAATATAACTCCCATCTTATTTGTTGGTGGAATCATGGGTTATCTTGGTATAAATGTAGATATAGGTGTTGCTATATCTGCTGCTGTCATACTAGGTATAGCAGTTGATGATAGTATCCACTTCTTTTCCAAATACTTTGATGCGATTAAAACAAAAAGTTTTGAAGATACTATAGACTATATCATCTCTCATAGTGGTAATGCTATGATACTAACAACACTCATACTATCATGTACTTTTGCTATATTTGGAGTGAGTAGCTTTATACCAAACATAAACTTTGCCATAGTAACGGTTAGTGCACTAAATATCGCTCTTGTTCTTGACTTGGTTTTACTTCCAGCTTTGCTTAGTTTGTTTTATGCAAAAAAATAAACTAATTGATGTTATAGATTTTTAAATCTATACATCATAATAGAAGCTGCTACACTAACATTAAAACTTTTTATCCCCTCTTGCATCTCTATAGTTACAACTTCATCACAAATATCAAGAATCTCTTTTGAGATACCATTTCCCTCATGTCCCATAAGTAGTACCCATTTTTTTGGTACTTTTACATCTCTTAAAGGGGTAGAGTTTTCTTTTACCTCAGCTGCAAAAATCTTATAACCCATATTTTGTAACTCTTGTATAGTTTGTACTATATCATCATATAAATGAGTTTTTAACATCCCCATATGCCCCATAGAAACTCTCAAAGCTCGTCTTCCAAATGGGTGTGGACCTTGTTTTGGTAAGATATAAGAGCCTACTCCCAAAGCCATAGCACTTCTTGCGATAGAACCTATGTTTTGTGTGGAGCTTATCTCATCTAGCATGATTATATGTGCATCTAACTCATCTAACGACACCTGTTTTGGTCTTACTCCATGCATCATACAATTATGATGGATTTTATGACCAACTATCTTTTGCATATCATCTTTTGTTGCAAGATATTTTTTAGGTATTGTATATTTTGAGAGTAAGTCGGTAAATTCATCATAGTATTCTTGTGTAGCTAAGATACTTTTTATCTCTAAATTAGCTTTTAAAAGTATATTTACAACTTTAGGGCTATCTGCTATAAAACTACCATCAGCACTAAAAGCATTATCTCTAAGTTTATGGTAGATTGAGAGTTCATCTATATCTATATTTTTGATTTTTATAAACACTTAAAACTACTCTAATTTTTCACTCAAAGACTCAAACTCTTTTAAAAGTGTCTGTAAAGTGATGATGTCAAAGGCATCTATTGCATTTTTTAAGTTAGATGCATAACTTTTAAAGAGAGCTACATCATACTCATCTGCCAAGATTTCTATGTGTGTTGCCATCTCTTTTATATCTGTTATATTATTACTACTTTTAGCTTTTTCATAGAGTGGTTGTATCTCATCACTAAGTATTTTTAAGATAACACCTATGTTTAATTTTGCCTTATCACTTAGAGTAAATACTACTTCTTTTTCTTCTTTTTCTTCTATAAGTTCAAAACTAAGATACTTACTAAGCTCCAAAAATAGGTCTCTTTTTAAAACTGGTTTTCGTAGGTAACCATCAAAATTTTTACTTTTTAACATCTCATGTTCATTTTGCATAACAGATGCAGTAAGTGCTACTATAGGAACTTTTGAAAACTCTTTTATCTTGCTAGAAGCCTCATATCCATCCATATTTGGCATCCTAATATCCATCAAAATCAAATCTGGTTTTTTAGATTTTACTACCTCTATAGCTTCAAGTCCATCAGATGCACTAAGTATCTCTACTTTTGTATTTTCAAAATTCTTTATGATAAGCTCTCTGTTATCTTGTATATCATCAGCAACTAAGATTTTAGACTCATTAAAACATATATTTTTTATATTTAAAGCTTCACTAGTGTCTTGTATATCATCAGTTTGTATAGAAGATATATCTACATTATATAGATGCACTACAAAAGTAGCTCCTTTTCCCTCTATGCTATTTACAGAGATATTTCCACCCATCATCTCACATAATCTTTTAGATATAGAAAGACCAAGTCCAGTTCCACCAAACTTTCTAGTATCTTGTCCATCTTTTTGCTCAAATTCATTAAATATCTTTTTAAGTTGATTTTGAGCTATACCGATACCACTATCTTTTACATATATTTCTAAATTTATTTTAGATAGATGCTCATCAACTTCTAAAGCTTTTACTCTAAGTTTTATAAACCCATAAGCTGTAAACTTTACTGCATTTCCTATGAGGTTAAAAAGAACTTGACGCAATCTAACTTCATCAAGCAAAAGAGAAGATGGAAGATTTTCATCTATATCGACAATCAATTCTAAACCTTTTTTCTGAACGCTCATGGTAAAAATGGCACTAACTTCAGTTGCGAGATTATGAAGATTTGTCGGTTTTTTTTCTATATTTAGTTTTCCTGCTTCTATCTTAGAGAGGTCTAGTATGTCATTTATGAGGGTTAGTAGGGTATTACTAGCACTTTGTATAGTTTTTACATAAGATTTTAACTTTGGCTCTTCTAACTGTTCATTTAAAAGCTCTGTAAAACCCACTATTGCATTCATCGGTGTTCTTATCTCATGACTCATATTTGCTAAAAATTCAGACTTTGATTTGTTTGCTGAATCTGCAACTTCTTTAGCTTTTATCAACCTTTGTTCTAATTTTTTACGCTCTTTTATCTCTTTTGTTAATTTTGTATTCCAGTATATAGTACCTAGTATAATCAGCATGAGAAATAAGGCTATTTGATAAAAAAGTGTATAGTCTTTAGCCTCTTTTACACTAACATGAAGCCATTTGTTTTTTATGTTAAGATGCTCCTCTTCGCTTATGGAGCTTATCACTCTATTTAGCAGGTTAAGAAAAACCTCATTCCCTTTTTGTAGTAAAACTTTATGTTTAAAATGGTAATCAACTTTTCCAGATATATGAAGCGTAGATGGATAATAGTTTCCAACATAATGCATGGCTATAGTCATATGTCCTAAAAATGCGTAAGCTTTTCCCTCTTTTACAAGATCTAATGCTTCAAAAACATTTTTTGTTGGTATTATTTTAATATTTGGTTTTTTCTCTTTTAGATAGCTATAGCTTGTCCAATATTTAGGGACTGCAATCATTTTATTTGTACCACTAAGTTCATCGATACTGCTTATAAAAGACTCTGTAGTCTTTGTAACTAAAACAAATGGAAAATCTACATAGCTTTTGGATGTTAAACCAAGCTTTGATTCGTATTCACTATCTCCTATACCTGGTATGATGTCTATTTTGCCTTGCTTAAATTTATCTAGAACCTCATTCCATGATGATGACTTAACCAACTCAAATTTGACACCTGTTTTTTGAGTTATAATTTTTAGGTAGTCACCCATAATACCAATCATTTTAGAGTCTTTTATGATTGACATTGGTTCCCAATTTATCTCACTAAATTTTAAAACAGGGTGCTTAGTTACCCATGTTTGTTCTATTTGCGTTAATTTAAAATGTTTTGTACTTTTTTTTATACTTTTTCCAAGCCATTTGTAGTAGATGTCTTTTTTATCTTTATCGGTTATATTTTGTAAAGCTTTATCTATGATACTTGTAAGTAGTTTTTTTTCTTTTGTTATGGTCATGTGTAATTTCATAACATCATTACCACGATATGCTTGAAATGGTATAATAGTATTTATACTATCTTTTTTCAAAACATAAGAGAGTGAAGCGTAGGTGTCAAAGAGTATATCGGCTTTTTTTTGAAGTACTGCATCTATAGCTTGAGAGAATGTTTCTACTGTCAATATTTTAATGTATGGGAAATCTTTTTTTACTATCTCTTCGTGAGCATAGCCTTTTGGTATAGCAACGATTTTTCCATCTAAA
>JAADDU010000179.1 GCA_013153755.1 Campylobacterota bacterium
AAAACCATCTATTTAAACTATACAAGTTCTGGCTGATTTTACTTTTTCCCAGCTTCATGTAGCTATCCAGATAGCTTTTGAGTGGCAAAATGTTTATTTGCATATATTTGATATAGATGGTGAGAAGATTGGGATAGATGATGATGAAGCTTTTGTTCCATTGTTAGATGAAATACAAATAAGACTATATAAAAAAATACACTCTATAAAACAAAAATTTTATTATACTTATAATTTTGGAGATAATTTGGAACATAGTATAGTAGTAATGAAAATATTGGATAAAAAAGCAAATACTACTTATCCAAGATGTGTACGAGGTGCAAGAAACTCAATACCTGAAGATATAGGAGGTATTTTGGAATTTATGGAGTTTAAAGAAATTATATATGACAAAAACCATCCGATGTATAAAGAGATGCAAGAGTGCTATGAGTGGGACGGATATGATGAAGATAATTTTGATAAAAAATTATTAAATCAAGAGTATAAAGAGTTTGATAATATTTGTAAGTATTTTGATGAGATTTAATAAACCTTTTTCATAAAACTTTAATCCAAATCACACTATACTGTAACATAACATTATGTAGGAAAACAGTATGTTTATAAACAGAACCAAAGAATTAGAAATTTTAAATCGTGAGTATGATAAAAAAGATGCTACATTTAGTGTGATATATGGTAGAAGGAGAGTAGGTAAAACTGCTCTTATCTCTGAGTTTATTAAAGATAAGTCAAGTATATATCTCTATGCTACACAAGATAGTTTGACTATACAGTTAGATATGTTAACTCAGCAGATCAAAGAGTTTGCAAATCCACAGATAAGAGACTATCTGAACTTTAAAACATTTGAAGAGGCATTTGAGTTTATCTCTAAGTTAGAGTTGGATAGTAAACTAGTTATTGTGATAGATGAGTATCAAAACTTGGTTTATAAAGATAAAGTTTTTTCTTCGAAACTACAAAGAGTTTGGGATATGTATATGCAACACTCTCAAATCTTTTTGATACTTTGTGGCTCTACACTTTCTATGATACAGTCGGAGGTTTTAAACTACTCAGCACCTTTGTATGGGCGAAGGACAAGTAACATACATCTAAAAGAGCTTAACTTTTGTTATATCAAGGATTTTATCCCACATACAGATAGACTTACACAGATGCAAATATATAGCTCTTTTGGAACGATACCAAAGTACCTTATAGAGTATGATAGTGAGTTGAATTTTATAGAAAATGTGAAGCAAAATATCTTAGATAAAAACAGTTATCTATATAGTGAGGGTAACTTTTTGCTCAAAGATGAGATAAGTGATAGTACAACATACTTCTCTATACTTTTGAGTATATCAAATGGTAACAGGAAGATAGGAGCCATAGCTTCAAGCTTAGGGGTTAATTCATCTTATCTTAGCAAATACATGCTAAAACTTATAGAGCTTGGTTTTGTAGAAAAAGAGATACCTATAACTGAAAAAAATCCATCCAAATCCAAAATGGGACTATACAAGATAAAAGATAAGTTTTTGAACTTTTGGTTTTTTTATGTGTATAAAAACTATAACTACCTAGAGATAGGTCTTGTAGAGTATGTTATCAAAGAGATAGAGACAAACTTCAATGATAGATTTGTATCTTTTGCTTTTGAAGAATACATAAAAGAACAGATACTACTAAATCCCACAAAGTATCTAAGCTTTGTACCACTAAAAGTAGGCAGATGGTGGAACCATAAAGAAGAGATAGACTTGGTAGCATATGATGATGAACATATAGCATTTATAGAGTGTAAATGGCAAAATAAAGTAAACAAAGATACGATCAAAGAACAACTCATAGCTAAATCACGAGATTTGATAAAAGATAAAAAAGCTTTTTATATTGTCTTGAGTAAAGAAGAGTATCTAAAAGGTGATATATAGCTCAAAATAGAGTAAAATAGAAGTAAAAAGGAGAAAATCGTGAGTAAATATCTATATGGAGCAAGTATCCAAGGGATACAGGGGTTTATATTTGAAACCAATAAGTTACAAGAGATTGTTGGGGCGAGTGATTTGATTGAGTGGTTTTGCTCGGAAGGCTTTTTAGCAAGGTTCTCTAAAGATTATGAGGTTCAAATTACTAAAAAAGATATAGTTCGTAATGCAGGTGGAAATATCAGGATAGTTTTTGAAAAACTTGATGAGTTAGAAAAGATGGTTAGAGAATTTCCTAAATATATTATGCAAAAAGCTTATGGTATCACTATCTCACAAGCAGTTGTTGAGTTTGAAGAGGGAGAGTATCTTGAGAAAAAAGATGAATTAGAGCATCAATTAAGTAAAGCTAGAAATCAAGCTATTATGCCTTTAGATGCTAGATTTGCTTTGATGAAACAGACACCAAGAACAGGTAAACCTGCTTTTAAATCAGAAACTTATGATAAAGGTACTCAAAAAGAGAGAATAGAGTATTTTGATAAAGGAAATTGGCAGAAGAAGAGCAATAGAGATGATGCTTGGTTAAATATTTTATTGAATAAACTAAATCTAAAAGAGTATGCTAATCAATTTTCTATTGATATGGATAAGATAGCCAATACCAATAATAAAGTAGCTGTTATTCATGCTGATGGTAATAAGATGGGGTTAATGCTTCAACAGATGAATAAAGATTTAAAAGCTAAAGAAGATGGTGAGATACAAAAAATTTTTAAAGAGTTTTCTCATGCTATAACAAAATCTACAAATAGTGCAGTAGAAAAAGCTTTTATAGAAACATTTGATACTAACAGTGAAACTATTAAGTTTAGACCAATAGTTATCGGTGGAGATGATGTAACTGTTATTTGTGATGCAAATAGAGCATTAGAGTTTACAAAAGCTTTTTTAGAAGCATTTGAAGATAATACAAAGAAGAATTTTAAAGAGAGCAATTTGGACAAATATGCTAAAAAACTAACTGCCTGTGCAGGTATCTCATTTTGTAACTCAAAATTTCCTTTTCATTATGCTGTTGATTTGGCTGAACATCTTTGTAGCTATGCTAAAGAAAAATCAAATAGAGAGGCATCTTGTTTAGCATTTCATAATATTCAAAGCTCCTTTGTTGAAGATTATCAAACCTATATTAAGCAAGAGCTGACAACGAAAGAGGGAATAGAACTTTTGTTTGCTCCATACTTTATAAAACACGAACCCAAAATAGAAACTCTTATAGAACTCCATAAACTCTTTAGTGGTGGTGATATTTCATTAGGAAAATATAGAGAATGGTTGAGTGAACTGCATAAAAACCAAGAGTATGCAGAGTTGTTTTTAGAGAGAGTTGATAGTGTATTAAAATCAAAAAATCCTAAAAAATATGATGATATAGATAAAAAACTACAAGAGCTAAATAGCAATTTAAAACTTAATAGTTTGATAGTTGAGAATAAAACCCCAATGCAAGATATTCTACAACTCAAATCAGTAATGGGAGGGAGTGAGTTATGAAAATAGAGATAGAGTTTTTTACCTATTGGCACTGTGGAAGTGGTAGCAGTGGAGGAAGTAGAGTTGATGCTTTAGTAGCACGAGACAATAATGGATTGCCTTATATCCCTGCTAAAACATTAAAAGGGCATATACGAGAGATGGCAGAAAGTTTGGGAGATTGTACTTTTGTAAATGAGTGTTTTGGTGGAAGTTCAAATGATGGTAAAGATGGGAAAGAGAGAGATATCTGTTATGATAAAAAGTATAGAGGAAAAGAGGGGAAATGCTACTTTTCTAATGCCATTATAGAAGAGAAGATAGATAAAACATTAAGCTCATATCTATTTACAACAATTAGTTCTACTAAAATAGATGATAATGGTTTAGCTGATAATAAAACTCTAAGAGAGATAGAGGTGGTTGTTCCTTTAAAACTTTATGCTGTTATAGAGTTTGAAGAAGATGTAAAAGAATATAAAGAGTTAATGAAACTAGCTTTTAGTCAAGTTAAACGAATTGGTTTAAATAGAACTAGAGGTTTAGGCAGATGTGAGATAAAAGAGGTAAAAGATAATGGTTAGATTAAATTTTGTCTGTGAGTTTAAAAGTGATATAGTTCTTCATAGTTCCTCTAATATAGAGGGGAAAATTGATAGATTTGATTATATAGCAGGATCAAACTTTTTGGGAATGGTAGCACGAAAATATCCAGATTTTGGAAGTGATGCTTTTGAGATTTTTCATAGTGGGGTTGTTCGTTTTGGAGATGGGCATATTTTAAAAGATAATCAAGAGACTTTTCAAGTTCCTTTTGCTTGGTTTGCTCCTAAAGGAGTTTCATTGGAAAAAGCTTTGAGTATTGGAGAATTATACAATGAACACTTTTTAACCAAAGAGCAATATGATAACTTTATCAAAGAAAACAAACAACCAAAACAGCAAAGAGTAGGGTTTGTAACAGCTAATGGAGAGTTAGCAAAGTTATCTCATAACTATAGACAAAAATCTGCTTATGATAAATATAACCGTCGTTCAAAAGATAGTGCTATGTTTGGTTATTACTCTTTACCAAAAGGTACAAAATGGGCTTTTAGTGTAGAGATGGATAGTGATGAGTATAAAGATAAAATCATAGAACTTTTAGAAAGTAGCAAAAGATTAGGTAAGTCACGAAGTGCAGAGTATGGAAGAGTGAAAATAACTTTTGTAGATGAAGAGCAAAAAAAGTTTATAGAGCAAGATTTAAGACAAGCTATTGAGATTAAAGATAAGCATTATATTTTTCTTTATGCTCAAAGTCGTTTAGCCCTAACCAATAACAGTATAAATAGCTACAAGTTTGATTTAGCTTCACTTCAATTAGAGGAACCTTGTAAAATAGCTTGGGATAAATCACAAATCAGAACTTCACGCTATACCCCTTATGTTTTTATTAGAGAAAATAGAGACCCTGAACGCTTGGTTATAGATAAGGGGAGTGTTATCGCTATTGAAGTGAGTAAAGATTTTGATGTAGAAGCTTATAGTAAAAGAGTGGAGAGAGGATTGGGACTATATCTAAGTGAGGGACATGGTAAAGTAGTAGTCAATCCCAAATTTTTAACAGATAAAAATCCAAAATTTAAAAATCTTAAAACCTACTTTGTATCGGAATCGGAGGCTTTAGCCCCAAAAAAAGGAGCAATTAACCAATGGTTACAGGCTCAACAAAAACAAGAAGAACAAAACTATAAACTTCTAAAAGAAGTAAAAGAGTTTATCAAAAATTATAAAAAAGAAATTAGAAATAAAAAATCTCAATGGGGACAAATTCGTTCACTATGTAGTGCTTATACAACAGATAAAACTATCTATAAAGCACTTTTTAGTGAAAAAATGGCTAATAATCATAAAGAGGGCTTTTTATTGCATGGTCAAGCCAAAGATAAATGGAGTAAGTATTTAATTGAAGCACTAACAAATAGAGCTAATAAAGATAATTACCATACCTTTATAAAACTACTCTCTATCTATGCACCAAAAGAAGATGACAAAAAAGGAGAGAACAATGAGTAAACTATATAACTATCGTTTTGTAGCACAGATTGTATTGGAAGCTACCACACCACTCAAAACTGCTAGTGGAAAGAGTGATTTTTTTGTTGATGCTCCTGTTTTGAAAGATTGGAATGGATTGCCTATGATTTTAGGAACTTCTATCGCAGGGGTGCTTAGAAAATCGTTTGAAGAAGAGAAAGCAAATGAGATTTTTGGAAAAGATAATGGCTCTAGGCTTTTAGTATCTAATGCTCATTTGTTAGATGAAAATCAAAAGCTCTATCACTCTTTGGGATTACCCAATAGTGAGTTTTTAGATAAATATAACAACCTACCCATAAGAGAACATACAGCCATTACCCATAAGGGGATAGCCAAAAAGCATAGTAAATTTGATGAAGAGGTAGTATTTGCAGGTAGTCGTTTTAAATTTGAACTTGAATTTTTGGGAGATAAAGAGGAAGATGAAGAGATTTGGCAAAAGATTTTAGCGTTATTAAACTCGCCACTCTTTAGACTTGGAGGAGGAAGTACTAAAGGGTTTGGAGAGATGAGAGTTGTCTCTTGTTTAGAGAGTAGCTATATCATCGGTAAAGATTATCAAGATAAACCTAGTGATTTAAATATAAGTGTTGGAGAAGAGAAAAAACTATCAAATAATAGTAGTAAGCAGGTTTGTATATATAAAATCAATATAAAACCAGATAGTTTCTTTAGTTTTGGAGCAGGATTTGGAGATGATGAGGTTGATGATATATTTGTGACTGAAGAGATAGTTAAGTGGAAAGATAACAAAGGAGAGTTTAGTCAAAAACAGATACTTTTACCTGCTTCATCACTTAAAGGTGCTTTATCTCATAGAGTGGCTTTTTATTACAATAAGCTAAAAGGTAATTTTATAGAGACGATTACGGAAGCTGTTGAAGAGTATATTGGTGAAAATAATCCAGCTGTAGCAACCATTTTTGGAGCTTCTAAAAGCCATAAGCATGAGGGAAAAGGAAAAGCACTTTTCTCTGATGTGTTTCAAGAGTTCAAAGAAGATGAGGTGAAGATTTTTGACCATGTAAAGATAGATAGATTTACAGGTGGGGCGATAGAGAGTGCTTTGTATAATGAGAAAGTAGTAGACCAAAGAGATAGTTGGAATATAGAGATAATCTTGGCTAAAGAGATAGATGATGATGATATAAGAAAAGCTTTTGAAAAGACACTAGATGATTTGTGTGAGGGATTACTTCCATTGGGAGGAAAAGTCAATCGTGGTCATGGGATTTTTGAGGGTAGTTGGATAAAGGAGGGGTGTGATGTTAAAAAGTAGAGAAGCGTTAAAAAAGTTTTATGATGATTTAAATGATAAGTATGAAGGCTATGTTCAGATGTCAGATAGTCGAATAGAACCTAAACATCTATTTAAAACTACTCAAACTTTGCCAAAGTGGGATGAGTTACATAATGATATAAATTATATTGTAGAGATGGCTCTTTTTAATCCTAGTACCAAACAATCTATCTTGATAAGACAGCAAAACAGTGAATGGTTGGTGATAGATAAAAAATTAGAAGGTGATGAACCAACAGAGTCATTTTTTACACTAACTGAAGATACTCCAAAGATGAAAATAGCTCAAATTTGGGAAAAAGAAGAAAATGAGTTTTGTTTAGGTTTGGATGTATTAGAGCCAAAATATCTTTTATTCGCAGGATTTGAAAAGGAGAAAAAGTAATGATAACAGCACCATTTAACTTTGTACCACTTAGCGAGAAGGTATTTTTCCCTGAGTGGAGTGAGCAAGTAAGTCATGATATACCATTTAGTGATGGTGAAAGTGGAGAGATAAAGATTACTATCACAG
>JAADDU010000006.1 GCA_013153755.1 Campylobacterota bacterium
ATAGTGAATAATCTTGTACTTCTAAAATAGGCTTAATATCGTGTAATTTCAACTCTACACTTTGATTTATATCTTGCATCTACCTACCCTCAAACAATCTTCTAAGTTCAACACTAACTTTGGAATCTGTATATATTTTAGTAAACCGTATCTGATGTTTTTTCAAAGTTTTGTATAGCTCTCTATCATGCTCTTTTACTTTTTTTGCATAAGATTCGACACTAGATGCACTAAAATCACCCTCTAAAACTGCTCCACTCTCTGGGTCAACTAAAGATGCAAATCCCATTTGAGGTGGATTTTCTTCTAGCTTATCCCTAATGATAACAGCTAAAACTTCATGTTTTTTTGCCAAAAGATTAAAAGCTGGTATCTCAAAAAAATCACCTATAATGATGATAAGTGATTTTCTTTTTAATCGTTTATAAAGTGTGTCTGATAAAACTTTAAAATCAACCTTTTGATGTAGTGCATTAAACTCCAAAATCTCTGAAACACTCTTTTGTACTTGATGAGTTTTTTTACTTGGTTTTGTATGTGTAACCATCTTGTCTGTAAATATATATGAGCTTAGCGTATCACCATTTTTTAGCGTAGAAAACCCTAAAAGTGCCACTACTTCTGCTATGGTGTCTTGTTTAAATTTTTTAGAGCCAAAGTGTACACTACCATTTAATACAGATACTAAAACAACATTTAACTCCCTCTCTTCACGAAAAACTTTTATATATGGTTTTTGCATCTTAGCAGTGATATTCCAGTCTATATGACGGATATCATCTCCAGCCATATACTCTCTAAGTTCTATAAAATCATAGCCTTCGCCCTGAAAAACAGATGGGTTATTTCCAACCATTTCACTAAATACTTGCCGTTTTGCACGAACTAAGATTTTTTGTAATTTACTCACTTTGCCTACCCCTTATGGTATAGCTACCGTCTCTAAAACTTTTTGGATAATTTCATCAGTTGTTACACCCTCAGCTTCTGCTTCATAAGTTAAAACTATACGGTGACGCATAATCTCTTTTGCTATATATGCTACATCAACAGGTGTTACAAAGTCTTTTCCTCTTAGGTATGCCATCGCTTTTACAGCTTTAAACATATCTATACTAACACGAGGAGAAGCTCCAAACTGTATAAAATCTTTTAACTCATCTAGTTTATACTCTGTTGGATTTCTAGTCGCATTTACAAGTTCTATGATGTACTTTTCCACTTCTGCATCTATATGAACATCTTTTATCTTTTGTTTTAACATATCTAAGTCATCACCTTGTAAAACGGACTGAATCTTTTCAAATTTTCCACAAGATATGCGTCTTGCTATCTCTAATTCTTCATCTTTTGTATTATAATCAACTACGATTTTTAGCATAAATCTATCTAGTTGAGCTTCTGGAAGTTGGTAAACTCCCTCTTGCTCAACTGGATTTTGTGTAGCCATAACAAAAAATGGAAGGTCAAGTTTAAATGTTGCATCTCCTAATGTTACTTGCTTTTCTTGCATAACTTCAAGTAGTGCTGACTGAACTTTTGCTGGAGCTCTATTTATCTCATCTGCTAAAAGTAGATTTGTAAATATAGGACCTTTTTTTATCTTAAACTCATTATTTTGTGGGTCATAAATCTCAGCACCAAGTATATCTGATGGGAGTAAGTCAGGAGTAAACTGTGCTCTTTTAAAGTTTAAACCAAGTGCAGATGCAAGTGCATTTACAGTTGTAGTTTTTGCAAGACCAGGAACACCCTCTATAAGGATATGACCTTCACAAAGTAAAGCTATAAGAAGTGCATCTATCATCTTCTCTTGACCAACAACTACCTTAGAAACCTCTTGTTTTATCTCTTGAATTTTAGAAATCATATAACTACCTCACTAAGTTTATTGATGGAAGTATATAGCAGATGGATTAATATTTGGTAAAGATATAAAAGTGACTTTTTTCAAGTAAATTTTATATAAAAAACTACAATTTTAAACTAGCATCAGCTAAAGTTAAACAAAACAAAATTTCTTTAGAACTTTTTTGAAGTTGCTCTATAGCTTGAGAAAGAGTTGAACCTGTTGTGATAATATCATCTACTAAAATCACATTATTTTGAGTAAATCTTTTTAGTTTAAAATCTCTTTGATTTAGCATACGAAATGTTTTTGTTTTTCCTGAATAACTCACTTCATTTTTTGCTCTTAAAATACCATGCAGTGGTTTTATATGTTTACTTTTTAAAGAGTTGTTTAGTATCGCTGTATGTGAGTAACATTTTTTAGGATTATCATCAATAGCTATAGATACAACTCGTTGTGAAAATTCAAAACTTTGTGTAAATTTTTTAAAACTATTGTTTGCAAGAAGATTATAGATATAGTAACCCAAATCTGTATGTTTAGTGTGGAGTAGTTCTTTTATATCTTTATACTTATAAAAAGAAAAAACTTCTATATTTTTATATATCTTGCGTCTAAATATGTGAGGTTTTAGCCAAACATCTTGACAGTTTTTGCAGATGTGTGAAAAAGACAACTCTTCACACAACATGCACTGCATCTAACTAGTCCATCTTAAGTACAGACATAAAGGCTTCTTGTGGAAGTTGCACTTTACCTATGGATTTCATCCTTTTTTTACCAGCTTTTTGTTTTTCTAATAGTTTTCTTTTACGGGTAATATCTCCACCATAACACTTCGCAGTAACATTTTTACCCATACTTTTTACAGTTTCACGAGCTATGATTTGGCTACCTAAAGATGCTTGAACAGCAACTTCAAAAAGTTGTCTTGGTATAAGTTCTTTCATATTTTTAACTAAAACACGACCACGAGGAAGTGCTTGGTTACGAGGTACTATGATACTTAGTGCATCTACAGCTTCACCTGCTACTTTTATGTCAAGTTTTACCAAATCTCCTACTTTAAAGTCTATAGGCTCATAATCAAATGAAGCATAACCTTTTGAGATAGATTTTAGAGTATCGTAAAAATCCATAACTATCTCATTCATAGGAATTTCGTACTCCAACATAACTCTTTCTTCATTTAAGTATGTCATTTTTGTTTGATTTCCACGCTTAGATACAAGTAGGGTTATGATATTTCCAAGATATTCACTAGGTGTAATTACTGTTGCTCTTACATAAGGTTCTTCTATCCTATCTATCTTTTGTACAGGTGGAAGTTGAGATGGGTTTTGCACCTCTATCTCTTCGCCATTTGTTAAATGAACTCTATACACAACTGAAGGAGCAGAAGCGATTAAATCAAGACCATACTCTCTTTCAAGCCTCTCTTTTATAACTTCCATATGTAACATACCTAAAAAACCAACACGAAAACCAAAACCAAGAGCAACTGATGTTTCAGGCTCATAAGAAAGAGAAGAGTCATTTAGACGAAGTTTATCAAGTGCATCTCTTAAATCTTCAAATTTATCTGTATCTATAGGATAAATCCCTGCAAAAACAAATGGTTTAGCAGGTTCATAGTCACCTACTGGTTCACTAGTTGGATTTTTAGCATCTGTGATGGTATCTCCAACATTTACAACACTTACCTCTTTAAGACCTAAAACCACTATGCCAATCTCACCAGTTTTTATAGCTTGTGTTTTAATCTTTTTCATAGGGTGTGGATACATTAAATCAAGAACTTGATGCTCCTCTGCACTACTCATAAGTTTGATATGTTGATTTTTCTTTATCTCTCCATCAAATACACGAACAAGAGCTAAAGCACCCAAATAAGTATCAAACCAACTATCATAAATGATAGCTTTTGTTGTAGCTTCAGGGTTTCCAACAGGTTCTGGAACTCTCTCTACTATCGCATCTATAAGTTCACGAATCCCTATGCCACTTTTTGCACTTACTAAACAAGCATCGGTCGCATCTATCCCTATAGCTTCTTCTATCTCCTCTGCAACTCTCTCAGGCTCTGCTGCTGGAAGGTCTATCTTGTTTATAACAGGGATAAGTTCAAGGTCATTGTCTAGTGCCAAATAAACATTTGCTATCGTTTGAGCTTCAACACCTTGAGCTGCATCTACTATGAGTAATGCTCCATCACTAGAAGCTAAAGACTTGCTAACTTCATACGAAAAATCAACATGACCCGGTGTGTCTATGAGGTTAAGGATATAATGTTGTCCATCTTTTACATAGTCAAGTCTAACAGATTGAGCTTTTATGGTGATTCCACGCTCTTGTTCTATATCCATAGTATCCATCATCTGTGAACTAAGCTCTCTATCACTTACACTTCCACACTCTTGGATAATTCTATCGGCTAAGGTACTTTTACCATGGTCAATATGTGCTATGATAGAGAAGTTTCTAATATTTTTCAAAAAATGTCCTATTTATAAATAATTTTGTAATTATACAAAAAATGTTCTAATAAAGCCGTTAAATTTTGTATCTTAAATATATACAATTAAATCAAAAACTTAAGTATCTCTTTTTCTATATCTTCTTTTTCTATCACTAAGTTATGCACTATCTTTTTTGTAAAAAGCTCTTTTATCATAGCTGGAATCTCAACTTTTGCTTCTTTTGAAATGGCTTCTAGGGCTACTATATCTTTAGCACCCTCTTCCCCTGTTAGTGCATTTGCTATAACAGGAGAGAACTTTGTCCACTCTGCTGTTGAGTAGATGATAGTTTTTATTTTTGGATTTGACAGAGTTTCATAAGTTTTAAAACAAGTCGCAGTATGTGGATCCATAAGATAACCATCTTTAAAAGCTTTTTTTATATACTCTTTACCCTCTTCATCACTACAATAATCTGCTATAAAAATCTCTTGAAGTTTAGTTAGTTCATCTGGCGTTAAAGTATAAATGTTGTTTTTATCTAAATCTTGCATCAACTCTCTTGTTCTATCTGCACCATAAAGCTCATACAGAACTCTCTCAACATTTGATGATTTTAGTATATCCATCGCTGGAGAAGTTGTTAGTTTTAACTCTGCATCTCTTATGTCATAGATTCCAGTTTGAATAAGGCGAGTTAAGATGTTGTTTTCATTTGAAGAGATAACAAGTTTTTCAACAGGTAGTCCCATATTTTGAGCATAAAACCCACCAAGAACATTTCCAAAATTTCCACTTGGAACATTTAAGTAAACTTTTTCACCTATTTTTATCTCATCTTGTCTTACTAACTCTAGATAATTATGTATATGGTAAACAATCTGAAAAATAATTCTACCAAAGTTTACAGAGTTGGCAGCAGATAAAGAGATATTTTTCTCATCTAAAGTTTTAGCAAATTTATCACTTGCTAGTAATCTTTTAAGTGCTGATTGAGCATCATCAAAGTTACCGTTTATACCTATAACTTTCAAGTTCGGTGCTTCTTCTGTAACCATTTGAAGTCTTTGAACATCAGAAGTTCCATTTGCTGGATACATACAAACAACTTGGATATTTTTTTGATTTTTAAAAGTTTCTAATGCAGCTGGACCTGTATCTCCACTCGTAGCAGCTAGGATAAGATAGTTTTCTTCCCTTTTTTGTGCTACTGAAGATAAAATCTTACCAAATGGTTGAAGTGCCATATCTTTAAATGCACGAGTTGGTCCATGATAAAGTTCACTTATAAAAAGATTCTCTTTATGTTTTACAACAGGAACGGGATTTGAAGGGTTATCAAACTTATCATAAAGAGATAGTGCTTCATATATCACTGCATCTTCTATATCTATCTCAAATCTTGACAACATATCTAAGGCTAACTCTTTATATGAAGAGTTTAGATGTTTAGTTAAAAATTCTTCCCCTAGTTGAGGAAGTTCTTGAGGTACATAAAGACCACCAAAAGAAGCTATGGGGCTTAAAATAGCCTCTGAAAAAGTAACACTTTGTGGCTTGTTTTCATCACATCCACGAGTTTGAATAAAGTTCATATTTTTCTCTATAAATAATTTTTTGCAATTATATCTAAAAAATATGTTTATAAAACTCTTTTAAACCTAAGAAATTTTATAAATATAGCACTTAATAACATTGTTGCTACTATTTCATACCCTATAATCCAAACTATAAGAAAAGCAGATATATCTAGTAATTTAAAATTTGCATAATCCCCACCAGCTACTGCAAAAAATAAAAAGGTTGCACCGGTTAAGTATGGGATAAAAGTAAAATAAAGAGTATAAAAAATACCCTTCCAATCATCAGGAGCATATAAGTAATCTTGTATATCTACCTCTTGTGATGTAAAGCTTGTATTTTTAGAGTGCTTTTTAACATGTGCTTTTTTATCTGCACGAAGCATTTGGTTATAGTAGACCATATTGTATTGATTTCTATAGACTTCCATATAAAGTTCCTTAAGAAAAAATATTAAACTTTAATATTATAGTTTAAGAAAGTGTTGAAATAGTGAGCTTTACTGAAAAAGTCTTATGGGGTTAATATGAAATGACTTTTGTGTTACTTCAAAGATAAGTTCATCGTTTACTCTGCCTATAGTATAGCCTTTTCTTATCTTTTTACCTTTTTTAATATTTGGTGAAATTTTAGATAAATTTGCATATATAGTATGTAACCCATTTTTATGCTCTATTATCACTATATTATCCAAAACAGCTGTTTTATCTGCATAGATAACTTTACCATTAAAAACAGTTTTAACTTTTGTACCTTTTTTAGTTGGCTTTAGAGATATAGACTCATTAAATACTTTTATCCCATATATAGGGTCAGTATAAGTTCCATATCTTTTTGTAATAGTATATGGTTTAAAAGGTGAAATTGTTTTTCTACCTATATATTTTTTAGTTTGTACTCTTTGGTAACTACTACCATGCTTTTTAACTTCTGGCAAATTTGTTTGGGTAACAATCTTTTTAGATTCAAAAGCTCTTTTTCTCTCTTTTGCCTCTTTAGCTTTTTTAATCTCATCTACTTTGATGATGTTTAATTTAGCCAATGTTTTTTTCAGCAAATCCTGTTTACCTAAAAGGCTTTTTAGCTCTTTTTTATATGATAATTTAGCATAATGAAGTTTCTTTAAAGCTTTTTTATTCTTTTTTTGTTTATTTAAAAGTTCCCTTCTTTTTGAATCAA
>JAADDU010000079.1 GCA_013153755.1 Campylobacterota bacterium
TAGAAGTAGGTAAAGCTGGACCAACTATAAGAGGTTTAGCACCTATGTTTAAAGATGGTAGATATATAGGTTCTGTAGAGTTTATGCAAGGGTTTAACTCTGTTGTAAAAGATGCAAAGAAGTCTATTTCCTCTTCTGTATTAGTTCTTTTAAATAAAGATAAAGAATCAACAGCATCACTGTTTAAGAGTGCAAATCAAACAAGAGTAGCAGGTCTATTAGTTGCTCAAAAAGATAATACTATAGATAGAAAATTTGTAGAAGAATTATCTAGCAAGAGTTTAAAAGAGTTAGAAAAAGGGCTTTTTACACAAAATTATTTTGTTAGAACTATAGAACTTAAAGATTTTCATAATAAAGTGATAGGGTATGTAGTTGTTGGTAAAGATTTAGCTTTAGTAAATAAGACATTAGAGATAAGTATGAACTCTTTGACGGTTCAGCTTATAGCAATGATGTTAGTTGATTTATCTGTGTTACTTATGATCATCTTTATCATAAGCAGAATCATCAAAGCACCTTTAAATAAACTTATAGAAGTAGTAAAAGATTTGGCACAAGGGGAAGGTGACTTAACAAAAAGATTACCTATTAAAGCTCATGATGAATTAGGTGAGGTAAGTTTTTATGTAAATAATTTTATAGAAAAGATTCAAAATCTAGTTGAAAATGCTAAAGATACAGCAACTCAAACTTCAGATATAAGTGATTTAGTACTAGATAACTCTTCTACTCTAAATAAACTTTCAACTAAACAACTTGAAGTTGTTGAGAAGTCAAATATGTTAACAAGTGATGCTAAAGATGAGCTTGATATATCTGAAGAATTAGCAAATAAAACTGCTCAAGATGTTCACAACAGTTTTGAAGTTCTTAGTAATTTAGAGAATATTAGTCATACAGTTATAGAGATGGTTAATGAAGATTCTCAAAAAGGTGAAGAACTTTCAGTTAAGATAAGCTCTCTAGCAAATCAAGCGCTAGATATAAAAAACATCTTAGAAATCATTAAAGATATAGCAGACCAAACAAACTTACTAGCCCTTAATGCAGCTATAGAAGCAGCAAGAGCAGGTGAGCATGGTAGAGGTTTTGCAGTTGTTGCTGATGAGGTTAGAAAACTAGCTGAAAAAACACAAAAAAGTATAAGTGAGATAGATGCAACAGTTATGGTTGTTGTTCAAAATGTACAAGATATATCTGGTGAGATGAAAGAAAACAGTGAGAGTATAAACTCCCTTACAGATAAAACAAATGATATGTTAGAGATATTAAATATGTCAAAAAATGCTTCTCTTGCTACTATTGAAGCATCTAAAAATTCATCTAAAAAGACAGTAATCATAGGACATAAAGTAAAATCATTATTTGAATCTATGCAAAATACGTTAGAATCAACAAAACATACAGAAGAAGTTTCTCATAAACTAGCACAACTTGGTAAAGATTTAGAACATAGTGGACACAGACTTGCCGAGGTATTAAGTAGATTTAGAACTTAGTTATGTAGTAGCAGTTTTAAAACTGCTACTAATTTTAGTTTATTAAAACTGTATCATCCCATCAACTGGACTAGATGCAGTAGCATAAGGTTTTTTTGGTATTCTACCAGATAAGTAACTCATTCTTCCTGCCATAACAGCATGTTTCATAGCTTCTGCCATCATTATAGGGTTTTGTGATTGTGCTATTGCCGTGTTTGTAAGTACACCCTCAGCACCAAGCTCCATCGCATAAGCAGCATCACTTGCACAACCTATACCTGCATCTACTATGACAGGAACATTTACAGCATCTTTTATAAACACTACATTGTAAGGGTTTTGAACACCTAAACCACTACCTATCGGTGCAGCTAAAGGCATGATAGCATTAGCCCCTGCATCTTCGAGTCTTTTTGCCATGATTGGGTCATCTGAAGTGTAAGCCATGATAGTAAAACCATCTTTTGCCAAAACTTCACAAGCTTTTATAGTCTCAAGTACATCAGGGTATAGAGTTTTTTGAGTATCACCTATAACTTCTAACTTGATAAGGTCTATCCCTGTAGCTTCACGAGTAAGACGAAAAGTTGTTATAGCCTCTTCTGCTGTTACACAACCAGCAGAGTTTGGTAAAAACTGCACATCAGTATCTGCAAAAGTATCTCTTAGATTCTCTTTGTCTGGGTCTGTTATGTTTAAACGGCGAACTGCAACTGTTATGAGTTTACTACCAGATGCAAGAGTCGCTTCTTTTGTCATCTCAAAAGAGTCATATTTACCACTACCAACTATGAGGCGAGAGCCAAGTTCATATTTTCCTATTTTTAAAATGTTGTCCATAGATTTTTCCTATTTTTGATTACAGATTTATAGCATAAGCAATCTTAGAGATTACATATTTCTAAGATTAAATCTTCAGGTGTAAGTGAAAAGTTAGCACCTTTATACTTAAGTGAAAGTTTTGCATGCGCTAGTGAAGCATGTATAGCACTATCTAATGCAGTATATCCTTGAGCTAGTAAAGCACCTATAAGACCGCTAAGAACATCTCCACTACCACCTTTTGCAAGGCTTGAAGTACCATGTGGGTTTATATAAAACTCTTTATCTTTAGCTATGATAACATTGGAGCCTTTTAGCATAAGTACTGCATCTGGAAAGTTAGTTGTAAATATCTCCACATATTTAAAACGCTCTTTTTGTAGTGCATCTACTGTTATATCTGCTAGTTTAGTATTTTTTAAAAGTGTTACAAACTCTTTTGGATGTGGTGTTAAAACTATGTTTTTTCTTTTTAGTACATTTTTTAGTATGGGTTTAGCAAATATATCTGCATCTAGTATGAGTGGAAGAGTGTTATCTAAAAATATATCTAACTCTTTATCACTAAACTCATCTCCTAAACCCATACCAAGAGCTAATGCAGTTGTATTTGAGGGTAGTGTATGTGAATACATTATGGAGTATGGTAAAAGTTGGTTTTCATACCCCACAAGTGTAACTAAACCACATCCAAACCTCAAAGCACTCATAGCACTTAATATACTTGCACCAGATTTTTCCCCACATGCTAAAGCTAGATGCCCAAAACTTCCTTTGTGTGTATCTTTTTTATCTCTAAATGGTAAGTTTAAATCATCTAAATCAAGTAGATGCCATGAGCTAGTTGTTTCATAAACCTCTCTACTAACTCCAAGATTTAAAACTTTTATCTCTCCCACTCTATCTTTTATCGCATCTAAAAACAAAACTTTCTTTAAAGCACCCATAGTTAGTGTTATATCTGCAAAGAAACCATTAGATGGGATATCACAAGCTATTTTATAAGCATCTGTGTTGTTTAGCCTTTGTATAATCTCTTTTATCTCTGCACTAAATTCGCCTTTAAATCCTGTTCCAACCACTGCATCTACTATGATATCTGCATCTTGTATGTAATTTGTTTGTTTAACACCTATGGCATCTGCTCTATTTGCTTGGAGTATTGCCATGTCAGATTTTGGAGCTTTTACATAAAAGATACTTACATCATAATCCCCATGAAGTTGTCTCGCACAAGCTATACCATCTGCACCATTGTTTCCACTTCCACAAAGTATGATGATTTTAGAGCCTTTTGCAAACTTGTCTTTTATGTAAGAACTTATACCATTAGATGCATTCTCCATCAAAATATCTTCACTAAGTCCAAACTCTTCATAACACCTTTTATCTAAGGTTGCCACCTCGTCAAATAACTTTTGCATCTTAAACTCCTTTATAAAGACAAAAACGATATAATAACACTATGAATTACAAAACAATAGCACAAGAAACTTTAAATATCGAAGCACAAACACTTTTAGATGCATCAAAAAATATAGATGATACTTTTAATAAAGCTGTTGAGATGATACTCTCTTGTAAAGGTAAACTTATAATTACAGGAGTTGGTAAAAGTGGACTTATAGGGGCTAAAATGGCTGCTACTTTTGCATCTACTGGAACACCTAGTTTTTTTCTACATCCAACTGAAGCACTTCATGGTGATTTGGGGATGATTAGTAAAGATGATGTTGTTGTAGCGATTAGTTATAGTGGAGAGAGTGAAGAACTTAGCTCGATTTTGCCACATATAAAAAGGTTTAAAACTCCACTAATCGGAATGACACGAGATAGAGCTTCAACTCTTGGAAGATTTAGTGACTTAGTTATAGATGTAGTTGTAAAAAAAGAGGCTTGTCCACTAGATATTGCACCAACGAGTTCAACAACTCTTACTTTAGCTTTAGGAGATGCACTTGCTGTATCTCTTATGAAAGCAAGGGATTTTAAAAAGAGTGATTTTGCTTCTTTTCATCCTGGTGGGGCATTGGGTAAAAAACTTTTTATAAAGGTAAGTGATTTGATGCAAAAAGATTCACTTCCTATAGTAAAAGATAACACTAAAGTAAAAGATGCGATACTTAAGATAAGTGAAGGGCGTTTAGGGACAGTTTTAGTCATAGATGCAGAGCAAAAACTTATAGCTTTAGTAAGTGATGGAGATATTCGTCGTGCACTTTTACAAGAAGATTTTTCACTTGAAGATGATGTTTTAAAATATGCAACTAAAAATCCTAAAACGATAGATGATGAAAATCTACTCGCAAGTGAAGCTCTTGTTATGATAGAGAGTATGAAAATTCAGCTCTTAGTAGTGACAGATAAAGATAAAAATATAAAAGGCGTACTACATATACATACGCTTATAGAAAAAGGTATATCATAAAATGATGAGATTAAACAAATACATAGCACACCACTCAAGCTACTCACGAAGAGAAGCAGATAAAGCTATCCAAGATGGATATGTTAGAGTTGATGGAGAGATACAAGATAACCCAGCTACACAAGTAGATGAAAAAGAGGTTATAGTTTATGTAAGTGGTAAACAAGTAACACCAAGAGATAAATACACAGTTATAGTTTATAACAAACCAAAAGGGGAGTTAGTAACAAAAAGTGACCCAAGAGGTAGAAAAACTATATATGATTCACTAGATAAAAAGTATAAACATTTTATCCCTGTTGGAAGACTTGACTTTTTAACAGAGGGAGTTTTACTTTTAACAGATGCTTCTAAAGTTGCAACGGCTCTTATGAACTCTGGTTTAGAGCGTATCTATAAAGTAAAAATTAAAGGGGAGATAACTTCTGAGATGGAAGCATCTATGTTAAATGGTTTAGAGCTTGAAGATGCAACTGCTGGTGGACACTCCCACTCTAATGTTACAAGTATGACTTTTGCTCCTTTTTTAGGTTACAAAATCCAAAAAAATGAAAAAAACTACTCTATACTAAAGATAGCTATCTCAGAGGGTAAAAACAGAGAGATTAGACGCTTTTTTGCTCATTTTGGAACAGATGTAGCAGACCTAAAAAGAATCTCTTTTGCAGAAGTTGAACTAAATAACCTACCTACTGGTAAAACAAGATATCTAACTAGAAGTGAATACTCAGCTTTATATACATTTTTAAAAGAGAGTGAGAAAAAAGACAGAGAAAGAGCTAAGTAAGTTGGACTTTACATACCATTTAAGACCAAAAAACTTTGATGATGTTGTGGGACAAGAGCATCTAAGTGCTTTAGATGCACCACTTAGAATCTTGTGTGAAAAACAACTACTAGGTCATAGTTTTTTGTATGGTCCTGCTGGAGTTGGTAAGACATCTTTAGCTAAAATCATCGCATCTACTATGCAACTCCCTTTTTATGAGCTTAATGCTACCTCTTTAAAGATTGAAGAGCTTAGAGCGATATTTAAACAACATAAAAATACTTTACAAAAACCACTTATATTTATAGATGAAGTTCATAGGCTTTCTAAAAATCAACAAGAAGTTTTATTACCTGTTATGGAAAATAACTCTGTTTTGATTGTTGGAGCATCTACTCAAAACCCTTTTTACTCACTTACAAGTGCTATCCGTTCTCGCTCACAACTCTTTGAGTTAAAACATATATCAAAAAAAGCACTGCATCTACTTTTAAAAAGAGCTTTAGATGGCTCAAACATAGAGTGCGATTTAGATGCGATGGAGTATCTAGTTTACAGTAGTAGTGGAGATGCAAGAGCAATGTTAAAGTTTTTGGAGTTTGCATCAAATGTAAATACTCACATAGACTTAAAACTCTTAAAGTCATTAAGACCTAATGCTCTTAGTGGTGGGAGTAGTGAGTCTGGAATCCATTATGATTTAACAAGTGCTTTGATTAAATCTATGAGGGGTTCAGATATGGATGCTTCTATCTACTATTTAGCAAGGCTTATAGATGGTGGAGAGAGTGCTGATTTTATAGCTAGACGACTCGTAATCTTTGCAAGTGAAGATGTAGGTAATGCAAACCCTCAAGCATTAACACTAACAACATCAACACTCACAAGTGTTTCTAAGATAGGCTTTCCAGAAGCTAGAATCATCTTAGCTCAAGCAGTAGTTTATCTATGTGGGTCTCCAAAATCAAACACTTCTTATCTTGCTATAAACAAAGCACTAAAAACTCTAAAAGATGGAGTTATGCTCGATATTCCTAAAAATATAACACAAGATAATGAGGGCTATCTTTATCCACATGATTTTGGTGGATATGTAAAACAGAAGTATTTGCAAAAGCCGTTAAAGTTTGTTGAGTTAAAAGAGATAGGTTATGAAAAGAAGATAAAAGAGTGGTTAAACTTTATAAAGTATTAATTAAAATAACTATACACTATCTTTAAAGTAAGATTATATTATAGGAAGTGATTAATGCAAAATAGTATAATTGAAAATATTGAAGATGATGTACTTAAGCATCTTCAAACTTTAACTCTTTTATGTGTAGAAGATGATGAAGAGATAAGGTTCTCCTATCAAATACTTTTTGAGGTATTTTTTAAAGAGGTGATTTTTGCAGAAGATGGTGCTGATGGTTATGAAAAATATGTAAATAACGATATTGATGTTATCATATCTGATTATAATATGCCTGTATTAAATGGTTTAGATATGAGTAAGCAGATTAGAGAGCTTAACAAAGAGATTCCTATCA
>JAADDU010000183.1 GCA_013153755.1 Campylobacterota bacterium
CTTTTTTAGCTGTTATCTTTTCTATATCATCTTCATAAGTAAGTAGTGGTGTTAAATCTCCACGAACAAGGTAACTACCAAAAAGGTTTGCTACTGAAGTTGAGCTTTCAAGTGAGTAGATAAAGTCTGCTTTTGTATTGATTTTTACTTTTTGCAACTCTGCTTTTGTTACTTTTGTATCTTTCATAAGTTTTATCTGCTTTATAAGTTCTTCTTCTACAACTTCAGCTTTAACATTTGGGTTACAAGAAGCTAAAAAGATAAATAAACCGGGGTCTATGTTTTCCATATTATAAGCATATACTTGATTTACTAGCTGTTTTTTATCTACTAACTCTTTATATAGTCTTGAGCTTTTACCTGAAAAAAGTATCTCACTTATCACACTTAGAGTTACTTGGTCTTTGTTTTTAAAGTCTGGTATATGAAAAGTTATAGCAACCATTTCAACTTCACTTTTTTTATGGATGATTACTCTTTTTGCTCCATCTTGTTCAGGTTCTACGAACTTTACTTTTGGAATTTTTTTACTATTTTTTATCTTACTAAACTCTTTTTTTGCTTTTTTAAAAACCTCTTTTGCATCTACATCACCAGTTACCATTAAAATAGCATTTGATGGTTGATAGTAAGTTTTATGGAACTCTTTTATATCTTTTATCTTCCAGTTTTGAATGTCATTCATAAAGCCTATTGGTGTCCAATGGTATGGATGATAAACATAAGCATTATTAAACATTTTAAAGTATAGATAACCTAAAGGAGAGTTGTCTGTTCTCCATCTTCGCTCTTCTGCTACAACATCTCTTTCAGGTTGAAACTCTTTATCTTTTAGATTTAGATTTTGCATAAGTTCAGCATATAAAGAGAGTGATTTTTCAAGATTATCAGTACTTGATTTTATATAGTAGTGAGTATAGTCAAAGCTTGTAGATGCATTGTTTACACCACCTATGCTTTTTACCTCTTTGTCAAACTCTCCAGCAGGTAGATTTTTAGTTGACTTAAAGTTCATATGCTCTAACATATGAGCTATCCCACTCTTACCCATAACCTCATTTCTACTTCCAACTTTGTAAAATATATCTGTAGATATAACATTTGTATGGTTTTTAAGAGGTATTACGACTATTTGTAAGCCATTTTTTAGTGTTTTTGTTTCGTATTTTGGTAATGATGATGCCATTAGTGTCCCTAAAGTTAATATTGTTATTAAAAAATATCTCATTTTCTTCTATCTGCACCTATAGCTTGTGTGATATTTTCATACCCATCAGCTTTTATAAGTTTTATAAGCTCTTTATTTATGTTCATAATCATATCTGGACCATGAAACACAAGTCCACTAAGTATCTGAACCAAAGAAGCTCCAGCTTTTATACGTTTGTATGCTTCTTGTGCAGAGTCTATCCCACCAACAGAGATAAGTGTAGTTTTACCATAAAGCTCTTTTGCTATAGCATCAAAGATTTTAAAACTTTTCTCTTTTAAAACTGCTCCACTTATACCACCTATCTCCTTAGGCTCTTTTACAAGTGAGTAGTCTATAGTTGTATTTGTTGCTATGATGCCATCTGCACCTTTTTGTACTGCCATTTTAGTTAAAGATACTGCATCTTCTATCTCCATATCTGGAGCTATTTTTAGTAGTATCGGCATCTGTGTGAGTTTTTTTGCCTCTTCAAAAAGTTTGCCTATAAACTCTTCATTTTGCAGGTCTCTCAAGCCTGGTGTATTTGGAGAAGAGATATTTATAACAAAGTAGTCACCCCATCTATCAAATGTTTTTATAAGAGAAGTGTAGTCATCTATTGCATCTGCTTCTGATGTAAGTTTATTTTTACCTATATTTATACCGATAGGAGTTTCATAAGGGTATCTAAGTTTAAGTCTGTTTATAACTTTAAAAGCACCATCATTGTTAAAACCCATAGCATTTTGTATAGATTCTTCCTCTATGTGTCTAAACATTCTAGGTTTTGGATTTCCAGCTTGTGGTTTTGGTGTTACAGTACCTATCTCAGTGTAACCAAACCCTAAAGTTCTTATCCCTCTTATCATAGTCGCATTTTTATCAAATCCAGCACCAAGTCCAACTGGGTTTAAAAAGGTACGACCAAAAAGTTCTTGAGTTAAAACTTTATCTGTTATGAAATGAGAGTTCAAATAAGGGTTAAACGGAATTTGGCAAATATTTGGAAGTTTTAGTACACATTCTGCCAAATGGTGTGCATCTTCAGGGTCTAGCTTAAAAAGCCATTTTTTTATAGTTTTATAATCTATCATAATATACCTATAGATTGCCAACCCATAACAAACCTTTTTTATGACTTACTGGTATGCACTAGTTTGTTATGGGTTGGCAATACCTTTAAAATTTTACTAAATTATACTAAAATAAAACCAATGAAATGATTTAATAAGGATTTTATATGTGTAAAGTTTTAGTACCACTAGCAAAAGGGTTTGAAGAGATAGAAGCTGTAAGTATCATAGATGTTTTAAGAAGAGCAGAGATAGAGGTTATTGTAGCATCTTTAGATGCAGTAGATTTGGTAAAAGGTGCAAACAGTATAGTTATACAAGCTGATACAGAGATAAAAAACATAAACATAGATACTCTTGACATGATAGTACTTCCTGGTGGATGGGATGGAACTTATGCGCTAGCAGATGATGAAAATGTGCAAGCTATCTTAAAAGAGATGGATAAAAATGGCAAAAACATAGGTGCAATCTGTGCTGCTCCATTTGCACTAAACAAAGCTGGAGTTTTAAAACAAAACTATACTTGTTATCCATCTGTAGAAGAACAAATAAGAGAAGATGGATATAAAGGCGATAGTGCTATGGTAGTTGAAGATAGTAATGTTATCACTTCAAGAGGTCCTGCAACTGCCATATGTTTTGCACTAGAGATAGTTAAAAAACTAAAAGGTGAAGATATGTATAATATGCTTCGAGGTGGACTTTTAGCAACTTACTGTGTTAAGTAATGAAATCTAGTATATAATTAGACTAATAAACTAAAAAAGAGTTCATATTGCAAACAAGTAACATTAAAAAAGTGGGTGTTATACTAAGACCATCCACCCCAAAATTAAAAGATAGCTTCTATACACTTAAAAAAATTTTCAACAAACATGATATAGAAGTTTATATAGATAATACAAGTGCCACTATGATAGATATTAAAGGTATGGAATTTGATTTGCTTTGTAAGCATGTAGATGCACTCATAACATTAGGTGGAGATGGTACTCTTATCTCTGCTGTTAGAAGGTCTTTTGAGTATGATATACCAGTTCTTGGTGTTTACGCAGGAAACCTTGGTTTTTTAGCTGATGTCAACTTAGAAGAACTTGATGAATTCGTATCAAATATGGTAAAAGAAAAATCAAGAATAGATGAGCGTTCAGTTTTAGAAGCAACCGTTATAAAAAATAACCAAGAAATAAAAATGTATGCTTTTAATGACATAGTTCTTACTCGTCCATCTATCTCACATATGATACATATAGAAACTTTAGTAGATGCAAAACCATTCAACACTTACTATGGAGATGGCGTCATAGTAGCCACACCAACAGGCTCAACTGCCTATAACCTTTCAGCTGGAGGTCCTGTTCTTTTTCCATTAGCTCAAGTTTTCACACTAACACCTATTTGTGCACACTCTCTTACTCAAAGACCTGTTGTTTTACCAGGTGAGTTTTCTATAGAGATGAAAACACCTAAAGATAGAGCTTTAGTTATCATAGATGGGCAAGATATGCATGAGTTAGGGCAAGGAGAAAGTATCTATATAAAATTAGCCCCAAAAACAGCAAAACTTATACATAGAGAAGAGTTTAACTACTTTGATGTTCTAAAACAGAAACTTGGCTGGGGTGGAGACTAATTACTGAGTATTGAGTATTTTAATGTTGACCTCTTCTAAAAAAGAGTTTAATAAGCAAAATAAAGATAGAATATAAAACTTATAATAAATACAAGGACCTTTTTTGCTAAACCTCCCAAATGCCCTTGCTTCACTACGCATCCTTTTAGCACCGTTAATGTTTTGGGTTATTTTAAACCCTCAAATTTTTACAGACAATGGTTTTCATATATCTTGGAATTACTATTTTGCATCTTTACTTTTTGTTTTAGCTTCAGCTACAGACTTTTTTGATGGATATATTGCAAGAGAGTGGAATCAAATGACTATGCTTGGAGCTATACTTGACCCACTAGCTGATAAGATGCTAACACTTGCTGCATTTTTAGGTCTTATGATGATAGGTCAAGCTTCTGCTTGGGCTATATACATCATCATAGTTCGTGAACTATTTATAACAGGTATCCGCACTGTTGCAGTTAGTGAAGGGCTTGAGGTAAAAGCTTCATGGGCTGGAAAGGTCAAAACTGTTGCACAGATGGTAGCTATAGGGTTTTTACTTATGCATTGGAACTTTGGAGAAGAACTTTTATGGTTTGCAGTTTTTCTTACACTTTACTCTGGGTTTGAATACCTTTGGGGATTTAAAAAAGCAATATTAAAGGATGATGTATAATGGGTATACTTGTATCACTTTTAGTTTTATCTGCACTTATATTTTTTCATGAATTAGGTCACTATAGTGCTGCAAAGCTTATGGGTGTAACGGTAGAAGTTTTTAGTATAGGTTTTGGGAAAAGATTTTTTACTTTTAAAAAATTTAATACAGAATGGAGTTTATCTGCTATCCCTCTTGGTGGTTATGTAAAGATGAAAGGTCAAGATGATAGTGACCCTACAAAAAAAAGCTATGACACAGATAGTTATACAACAAAGACACCACTTCAAAAAATATTTATCTTAGTAGCTGGTCCACTTGCTAACTTTGTTTTAGCATTTTTTCTTTATTTTATTATTGCTCTTGGTGGTCCAAATGTACTTTCTCCTGTCATAGGAGATATTTCTGAAAATTCTCCAGCTAAAGAAGCAGGATTAAAAAAAGGCGATATTGTAAAATCTGTAAATGGAGTAAAAATCATTTCATGGAACGATATGGCAAAAATGATAGAGAACTCTAATGGTGCTTTAAACTTTGAGATACAAAGAGATGGTTATCTAGAATTTAAAAACCTCATTCCAAAAGTGAGTGAGAGTACAAATATATTTAATGAAGTTATAAAAAAGAAGATGATAGGTATAGCTAGTGCAGGTGTAACACATAAACTAGACTTAACATTTAGTGATACACTATCTTATGCTTCTGAACAAACTTTATTTGCTTCTAGCATGATATTTACAGGGCTAAAAAAACTAATATTTGGTGAAGTTCCAGCTAAAGAGCTTGGTGGAGTAATAACTATAGTAAAATTAACTTCAGATGCAACAGCCTCTGGATGGATGAGTGTACTCTTTTTTGCTGCTCTTATCTCAGTAAACCTTGGTGTACTAAATCTTCTTCCGATTCCTGCTCTTGATGGTGGACATATCATGTTTAATCTTTATGAATTTATATTTCAAAAAGAAGCAAATGAAAATATAGTTATGAAACTAACTATAGCTGGATGGGTTTTACTTATCTCTTTAATGGGACTTGGAATTTTTAATGATATAAATAGACTAATAGATTAGCAAAAGAGGATATAATGTATAAAAATATATTGGCAGTATCCATAGATGATAATGAACAAAATTTAATTCTTTTAGAAGTATTTGCTAAAGATATAGGTTTAGATATAAAAAACTTTTCAGATTCTTTAAAAGCATTTGATTTTATTTGTAAGAATGATGTAGATATTATATTTACAGATTATATGATGCCTGAATTAGATGGTCTAGAGCTTATTAGAGGTTTTAGAATTTTAAATAAAGCAACACCTATTATAATGATAACTGCTGGTGGTGAAAATATCCGTGCAGATGCACTAAAAGCTGGTGCAACAGACTTTTTAAATAAACCTCTTGATTTAGCAGAGTTCACAGTTAGAACAAAAAATTTACTAGAGCTAAGAGCAGCACAAATTCAACTAAAAGATAGAGCAAAACAGCTTGAAGTAGAGATACAAAAAGCAACTGAAGATATAGTTGATAGAGAGCATGAATCACTTATAGTATTAGGCAAGACAGCTGAATATAAAGATCCAGAAACAGCTAACCACATTAATAGAGTTGCCCATTATTCAAAATTATTGGCTAAAAAATATGGTTTATCTAAGAAAAAACAAGATCTTATATTTTACTCATCACCATTTCATGATATAGGTAAAGTTGGTATAAAAGATGCCATTCTCTTAAAACCTGCCAAACTAACTGATGCTGAATTTAAAGTGATGAAAACACATTCAAAGATAGGTTTTGAAATATTAAAAAATGCAAAAAGCAAATATTTACAGATGGGCTCAATTATAGCACTTAATCATCATGAAAAATATGATGGTACAGGATACCCAAATAAAATAAGAGCAGAAAAAATACCTATAGAAGCTCGTATAGTAGCCATAGCCGATGTTTTTGATGCTTTAGTATCTCATAGACCATATAAACAAGCATGGAGCTTTGAAGATGCAATAAGCCTACTTATAAAAGAAAAAACGAAACATTTTGACCCTATGTTGGTAGATATATTTATACAAAATATAAAAGCTATAAAAAAAATAAATAAAAAATTTGGAGAAAATTAATTTTATATTCTAACTTTATTTTTTATAAACATCATTAGATTTTATCCACATCTCCTTTTTTGCACGTCCCCATTTCATATCTGTAAAATAACCAGTTATTTATATATAAGAGTTAGTTCTTTGATTTGATGTAAAAGTTGTATCTTGTTCCCATTTATCTATTTTCTTTCCATCTATAGAATCATATATAGAACTATCTCTTTTTAAATAAAATGTACTTGCTTTTATGATTTGTATTTTATGATTTGTATTCGTTTTTACTCTTTTAGGTTCTTTTTTAATGACTTTTTTTACTATTTTTTTAGTTCTTTTTTTAGTTTTC
>JAADDU010000109.1 GCA_013153755.1 Campylobacterota bacterium
AAGGAGTAAAAGCTGGTACAGTGATAACAAATCAGGCTACTTTGAATTTTATTGTAGGGGATAGTGCTTCATATTCTATAAGAAGCAATGAAGTAAAAAGTTTGGTAGATCAAGTTTTGGATTTTGTTTTAGAGTGGCAAGACTCAGAACCAATAGAAATTTATGAAGGTGCTAAACAAAAAGTATTAACTCTTTCATTATTAAATACAGGTAATGGAAAAGATGATATATCACTTTCTTTTGTTGAAGATGGTCTTTTTAGCTCTAGTATTGAGTCTATAGAACTTTTTGTAGATGTTAACAGTAACGGAACTTTTGATAGTGATGATAAAACTTTGTCATCTGTATCTCTTGATGCGGATATTAGCACAAATCTTTTTCTTGTAACAAGTTTAAAAGATGATATAAATATCACAGCAGAGTATTTTGATATAGAGGTCAAAGCTAAATCACTTATTGGGGGCTCTGGTGTTAAGGGAACACTGTATGAGGGCAAAGGTGTAGATGGAGTAGATGCTATTGATGGTATAAATGGTGCAATTGCAAGTGAAAAGGTAACTTATCACCTTTTTACTCAAACTCCTGTTTTTACTAAAACTGTAAGATATTTTGATTCACAAGAGTACTATTTAGTAAGCTTGGATCTAAATATCCAAGGTAATAGTGATTTGAAAAATATACATTTAGAAGATAGTGTACCTAGAGGATTGGTTTATCGAAAAAATAGTATTAGATTCAAGCAAGAGTTACAGACAGATAAAAAAGATAGTGATTTTGCTTATTTTGATTTTAATATCAATAGTTTAGCTCTTGATTTACCAAGCACAAGGTTACCAAAGCAGATTTTGGTTACGTATATCTTAGACAAGGAGGTAAGATGAAAAAGTTAACAAGTTTTCTTGTTGTTATTGTTTTAGGTCTAGGAGTTGCTATTGCAGCAAAAAGCCCTAAAGTAACACTGGTTTCTAAACAATACAAAGAGATTAAGTATGTGGACAAAAGAGGTCGGATTAGAACTAAGTTGAAAAACATAGATAAGGTGGTTCCAGGTGATACTATAGTTTATAAAAATATAGTATCTAATTTTGAAAATAAGCCTTTAAAACATCTGGTTTTAAATAATAAAGTACCAGAGTATACAAAATACATAAGAAACAGTGCACACTGTAGTAGCAAGTGTAAAGTGTTGGTTTCAATAGATGGTGGAAAAACATTTGTGCCGGAGCAAAAAGTTGGAAAATATAAAAAAGTTACAAATGTGAGGTGGATTTTACTTTCAAATATAAATCCTAACAAACAAGCTTATGTTAGCTATAAAACTAAAATTCAATAATAATTAGGAAAAAGGAAAAATTATGGTAAGTAGGTTAAATACACTGATATTATTTGCTGTTCCGTTAATAGCAACTTCTATATTTGCTTCAGGTACTGTAGCAGGTACACAAATACAAAATACGGCAACTTTGACATATAATGTTGGTGATCAGGAAAAAACTGTAGAAGCCGCTGCAAATTTTTTAGTGGATGATAAAGTAAATGTAGTTTCAACAACAGTTGATACTCAAGCAGTAACTGCTTCTACTGGTTCTACTAATGTTGTTTTAACATTTAAAGTTAGAAATGATGGAAACAGTGTTCATGACTTTTTAATAAGTAGTTTAACAAATTCTTCTAAAGCTTTTGTAGGGACTTCTAACGAGGTAACAGATAGTAATAATGCTGATAATGTAAGAATTTATGTAGATAATGGAGATGATACATTTAATCCTGATGAGGATACAGAGACATATATAGATGAATTGGCTCCAGATGAAGAAAAAACTGTTTTTATCGTAGCAGATATTCCTGATGATGCTGCAGATGGAGATATCGCAGTTTATGATCTACAAGTACAAGTAGCAGAAGGTGGGGCATCTGGTACTCAAGGTGAAGCTATAACAAGTGATGACAGCGACGAAGCTGATGCTGTAAATACTGTGCAAATAGTTTTTGCTGATGGAGCAGGAACTATAGATGCAGAGCATGATGGTAAGTTTAGTTCAACAGATGCATATAAAATGATAACTGCAACTGTTACTATTATAAAAAATTCTATAGTATTAAGTGATCCTGTAAATGATACAACAAATCCAAAGAGAATCCCTGGTGCTGTTGTTAGGTACTGCTTTATAGTAGAAAATACTGGAAGTAGTGATGCTACAGATGTATTGGTAACTGATGATATGGATGAAAATGTATTTGATTTTGCAAACTCTGCAGTTACACTTTATAAGCTTACTGATGATGCTTGTGAGTGTGATACTATGGAAGATGTTGATGGTGCAAATGGTTCAAATGGTCAGGATCCTACAAATGATAACGATGGTGTTGCAAAAGTTGACTTTGGAACCTTGTCAGCTAGTAGCAAAAAATGTGGTTATGTTACTGCTGAAATAAAATAGGGCTTTTTTATGAAAAGTGGAAGAATAATATTTATTTTTCTTCTGCTTTTTGTATCTTTGTTTTCACAGGAGATTTATTTTCCTAAAGCAAAGGTTTCTTATGATTTTTTTGATCAACATAAAGAATATTATTCAAATGATATAAAGTTTGATACTTCACTTTATGATTCACCTAAAGTTACATTTTTTAGATATGACTTAAGAGGAAAAAACTTTTTAACTCCTCCTGTAAAATATATAAACAATGAAAAATATTTTGATATGTCTTTACCTAAAGTATCAGGTAATACTATTCAGTTAGATAGTATAAAAGTTGCAGAAAGTCTTGATATAGCTGGATTTGATAGCTTTTTTATGGAGATAACAGATGCTTACTCAAATAAAGATAAAACCAAAATAGACAGTATCAATATAACTTTTGAAAATAGTCAAGATTATGAAAAGGTAGTATTTTTAGAAACTGATGTTGATAGTGGTATTTTTAGAGGATATATAAATCCTACAAATTTAAGAGCATATAAGCAAGATGGCATGTTATATCTTGTTGCTGGGGAGGATGTAAAAGTAGATATAGATGATAGATATACTACTTTTTTAAAAGTATCAACACTTCTTCGAAATTTAACAGTTTATTCAAATACAAATATATGGTTAGAAGATAGAACTTTACAAAAGGAGATATCAGATGCACAAGTTTTGAAAAATAAAATAATCGTTAAAAATAGTTCCAATGATTTTGTTGAAAATACATTTTTTATAGAGATAGATAAAAATCTTAAATTGGTACAAAATAGTATAAAGGTTGATAATAAACCAGTAACATATACTCAAAAAGAGCATAATTATTCTTTTAATTTAAAATTAGATCCAAATAGTCAAAAAAGTATAACATTTATAAGTAGAGCAGGAGCATTAAATAAAACAGAAATTTTAAATAAAGTTCAATATGATGAAAATGTTTTAGAGTTAAAATCTAAAGTAATAGATGAGTTTTTTAAAAAAAGTTCTATGATATTTGGTAAAGTTGCATTTGGTAAAAAAGGAATAGGTGGTATAAAAATATATCTTGAAGATGGTACTTCAACATTAACAGATAAAAATGGTAAGTATCATTTTGATGATATAGATCCGGACTTTCATGTCGTAAAAGTTGATACAAATAGTATAGAAAGCAGATTTGAGATAACATCTTGTAAAGATAGTGTATTGTATGCAAAAAGTCAAACTACGATGTTTGTTGATACATCAGTTTCACATATAGCCAAAGCAGACTTTTGTTTAAAATATACAGGTAAAAAAAGAAAAAAAGATATTAAGAAAAAATATCCTAAGGCAAAAAAAATGCCAAAATATTCAAAATCATCATTTTTAAAAAAAGAAAATAAGATATTATGGCCACCAAAAGATTTTGTACCATCTTTTCCGGCTTTAAAACTGGCATTTATGCATAAAAGTGATCTAAAAGCAAAAGTTTATATAAACTCAAAAGAGGTTGATAAACTTTTATATGATGGATTTGAAATAAGCAAAGAAAAAGATTATAAAATAGAAAAATATAGAGGAGTTTTGATATCAAAAGGAGATAACTCTTTAACAATAAAACTTTATAAAAATAAAAAACTGATACAAGTATTAAGTAGAAATATTCATTTTTCGACAGCACCAGTTAAAGCAAAAGTAGTAGAAGAGTTATCTAGTTTGAAAGCTGATGCAAGCAGACCTGCTATTGTTGCAGTTAGATTGTATGATAAAGATGGATATCCAGTTAGAAAAGGTATCATAGGCAATTGTTTTGTAAGTGAACCGTATTATTTTTATAAAGATATAAAATCTATAAAAACTTCTCCTTTATCTTTATCTAAAAAGGCAAAATATAAAGTTGAAAATGATGGAATAGTCTACATAAAGTTAAATCCAACATCTATCTCCGGATCTTTAAAGTTACACTTTGATTTTATGGAAAGTGGTAGATACTTAACAACTTGGTTAGAACCAGTTCAAGAAAGTTGGATATTGGTAGGTTTTGCAAAAGGTAGTTTAGGATATAAAACTATCAAAGAGAGTATGACAAACACTAAAGCAAAAAGTGCTTATCATGATGGCAAAATCTCTTTATTTGCAAAGGGCAAAGTTAGTGATGATGTTATCATGACACTGGCATATAACAGTGCTAAAAAAGTAGATCTTACAAAGTTAGAAAATAGTAATTTAAAAAAGTCATACTTAGTTTATGGCGATGATTCTAAGCAAAGTGATGAAGCACCATCGATAGAAAAGCTTTATTTGAAGTTAGAAAAGAAAAATTTTTATATTTTGTTTGGTGATTTTAAAACAGGTTTGTCAGATGTTAAGTTGGCAAGTTACAATGTAAAAACAAATGGACTAAAAAGTGAGTTTAAAGGTAAAAAATTTTCATATACTGCTTTTGTATCTCAAAGTAGAAGTATTCATCTAAAAGATGAAATATTGCCAGATGGAACAAGTGGTAAATACTATCTGAACAATAGAGATATTATAGAAAACTCTGAGAGCATATCTATAGTTACTAGAGATAAAGATAACTACGAAAAAGTTATAGAACAACAGATTTTAGCTAAAGATATTGATTATAATATTGACTATTATGATGGTTATATTTATTTTAAAGAGCCAATATTTTCTAGTGATGAAAATTTTAATCCAAAGTTTATAGTTGTTGATTATGAAAAAAATACTGATGATGTTGAAAATTTAACATATGGAACTTCTATGAGATATGATTTAAATAAAAAAGTTTCTCTGGGAACATCTTATGTAAAATCAAAAAGAGGGCTAATAGAAAGTGAACTTCAAGGTATTGATGTTATGTTGTCTTTATATAAGGATATAGATTTAAAAATGGAGGTTGCACAGAGTAAAGAGGATGATATAAAAGCAGTTGCTCATAGCGAAGAGCTTGTGTACAGCAGCAGAAACTTTTCTGTTAAAGCTACTTCTTCTTACAAAGAAAAGGAGTTTGGTATAGAAAATCAAGAAAATAACAGAGACTTAGATAAGAAAATAGATACATTAAAAGCTGCATACAATATTACAAAAAAAGATCAAATAACTTTAAAAAAACAGTATTATACCCAAATATCGACTCAAGAAAGAGAGAGAAAAGAGGAACTTTTATATAGACATGACGGTAAAAGTTATATGATAGAAGGAGGGACTAGAAAGATAACAAAAGATAGCATCAGTGATAAAAAAGCTGTTTTGTCTTTGAGAAAAAACTTTTTTAACTCAAGAGTTGTAACTCAACTGACTCATACAAAATCATTGGATCCAAATAACATGATAGAAGCAGATGAAACTATTTTTAAAGTAAATTATTTATTATCTTCAAAAGTAAAAGTTTTTGCACAAAGTAGACTTAGTGAGTTAGATGACGAAAAAACAAGATTATTTAAAAGTGGTTTAAATATAACTCCTTGGAAAGGTGCAACTATAAATACATCTTTAGTAAAAGAACAAAATACTGATACTTTTTCTACATATGCAGAGTATGGAATACTACAAGATATCTCTTATTCTAAAAATCTCTCTTTTAGTTTGGGCTATGATGAGAAACATGGTATTGAGGGAGAAAGCAATTTTGCGGATTATCAAACATATAGTGGAGGTATTCGTTATATAAAAAACAAATGGCATTACAACTTAAAAACAGAGTATAAAGATAGTATAGATGATAAATTGGCAGGTTCAGTTGCTGCTTATTCTACTGTAAGTAAAGATCTTTCTCTTGCTTTGGGACTAAAAGGTGAAAAAGTATTTTCACAAGAAAAACCAAGTTATGAAATAGCAACAAGATTTTCTGTTGCATATAGACCTCAAAAAGGTGATTTTATAGTATTAAATAGAAGTGATATCAAGTTTGAAAAATCAAAAGAAGAAAAAAGTGATAAAGTTATCAATAACACTTTCATAAATAAAAAGTTTAACAAAGCTATAACTTTAGCAGGACAACTTGGATTAAAGTATGTTAATACAACAATGGATGATCAGTTATATACGGATTTGGTAGGATTGGTTGGTTTAAGTTTTATATATGATATAAATAAAAAGTTTCAAATAAATTCACAAGTAAGTATGTCATTTTCTTTGGAAAATGAAACTTATGAATACAGTGCAGGTAGTGCTTTGGGGTATAGCCCTTTTAAAGATAGTTTAGTTTATTTTGGATATAACATAGAAGGATTTGATGATGAAGACTTTGAAAGTGAAGTATATAGACAATCAGGTCCTTATATAAACTTTTTATTAAAATTTGATGAGTTTAGTTTAGCTGAAAGAGCTAAACGAACTATCGAGTAGGAGAGTGTAAAAAGTCCGCTTGATTTTTAGTAAGTGTTTGCTTACTTAGCTCTCCATATGACTTTGTCTATGATATCTTTCTACGACTGATGGATCATGATGGAGGTTTATTTTAGCCTCTTCTTTTCCTT
>JAADDU010000039.1 GCA_013153755.1 Campylobacterota bacterium
ATTTGATTTTATATAGATGATTTCATTGCATCTAAAAGATATATAACTAAAAATCAAACTATAGAGATATATGCTTCATCTAAACAAGATTTAAATTTAAACATATGTAAAAATTCAAATATTTTCATACTCTTTATAGCAGACTTCTTTTTAAAACGATATTTGTCATCAAATATATATGAACCCATAGACTTTTTATATAATAAAATACAAAATGAAATATCATTAAAACTTCTTAACACCCAATCTTTAGATGCACTAAGTTTATATATCATTGATAAAATCATATATATAAAATCAAATACTATAATGAAGAGTATAAAGTGTGAACATAGTGTTATAGAGTTTTTAATACATAGATTATCATTATGTGACATAATGCCAATAGATGCAACACAAGATGAAATCAAGTTATCAAAAAGAGCAAAAGATATACTGTTAAAAAACTTTGTAAATCCACCAACTATCAATAGACTAGCACATTTATGTGCAACAAATGAATCAAAATTAAAAAAAATATTTAAAAAGGTATATGGTTATACCATACATAACTATATACAAAAACTTAAACTAGAGAATGCAAATCTACTCTTAAAGGAACAATCACTAACTATAGGTGAAATCAGTAAGCAAATAGGCTATAAACATCAGGGTCATTTTTCTAAAGTTTATTTTCAAGCATATGGTATCTACCCTAAAGATTTATTGAAAAAGAAAAAATCCCTTTAGTGCTAAAATAAAATTCCTCTACTGCTAAAATATTCTTGCCTTATCAAGTATGATTATATATACTAGTATAATCGAGGAGCATATAATGAAATATATATATACACTACTTTTAACTTCTGTAACTTTAATTGCAGATATGTCGTTAAAAGACAAGGCACTTAGTAAGGGATTAAAACCTACACCAAAAAATCTACAAAAACTTATAGAGATGGTTGATGATATACAAAATCCACTAACTATACAAAAGATTAAACTTGGAAAAAAACTATTTTTTGATAAAAATCTATCATTTGATAGGAGTATCGCTTGTGCATCATGTCACGATATAAAAAAAGGTGGAGAAGACTCCATACCAACTGCCATAGGTTATAAAAATCAAAAAAACCCAAAACATCTAAATACACCAACTGTTTTAGATACTGCTTATTCAAAACATTTTTTTTGGGATGGAAGAGCTAACTCTCTAAGAGAACAAGCAAAAGGACCTATGCAAGCTCATTTTGAGATGGCATCTACTCCAAAACTTGTTGAAAGTAGAGTAAAAGAAAATCTAGACTATAAAAATAAATTTGAAGATATATTTGGTTACGACTCTATCACATTTGATAACATTACAAAAGCCATAGCTAGTTATGAAAAAACCTTAGTTACAAGTGGTAGATACGATGACTTTTTAAATGGTAATGATGATGCTCTAACTAAAGAAGAAAAACATGGACTTAATTTATTTATAAATATGGGTTGTAAAGCTTGTCATTTTGGGACTGGTGTAGGTGGACAAAAAATACAAAAATTCCCTTTGCGTAATTATAATGGTCTTATGGATTTAACTACTTACTTTAATGAAGAAGATAAAACAAGAGAGATGAGTAGCTTTAGTATTAATTTAAGAGAATATAAACCATACCCTTTTGAAAATATAGGTGGTTTTATGGGCAAAGATAAAAATAGAAAATTTAGAGTACCCATACTTAGAAACATCTCTAAAACTGCTCCATACTTTCATAATGGCGTAGTAAAAACATTAAAAGAAGCTATAAATATAATGGCAAAAGAACAACTAGGACTTGATTTAACTAAAAAACAGTTAAATGATTTAGAATCATTTTTAAAATCTTTAGATGGAGAGATAGTAAACTATAATTTAGAAAGTAAATAATGCTATAATCACATCCATAAAAACACCTCTTTTAGAGGTTAATAAAAGGATTAATAATGCATGATATTATGATAATTTTAGTGATGACATTTCCAATGTTTTTATTTATGATATATCCTGGAATTTGGCTTAGTAACTATGTTGATGAAAATTATAAGATTAGTGAAAAGCAAAAAAGAACCATCATGGTAAGTGCTACATTTTTAAGTGCATTGACATTGTCTTCACTTTTATATTGGGTATAGTAAATTATTTGATTTAAATTGTGTGAGAGATAGACTCCCTAAGATAGGGAGTCTATAAGATATTAACCTTCTTGTTCTAATCTAGCTTTTTCTTGTTTGTAAATCCAAATCATTGGAAGTACAATTATAGTATGAAGAAAAATAGTTAGAGTTAAAGGACCTTGATTTAGTATAGCAAAAATACTAGGTACAACATCTGTTAATGGTTCAATCATAATACCGTCTCCTTATCTTTCGTGAACTGGATTTTTACCAGTAGTAAGTAAATCTTTAGCTAAGAATACAAATCCAAGTAATGTAACAACACCCATTATCATTCTCCAATCCATAGCTTGTGCGAACCATAGTCCACTTTGACCATCAAAGAAACCTGACCAAGTAGCACCCATCTGTGCACGAGAAACAAGAACTTGAACATATCCAGCGATAGTTAAAGCTACACCCATACCAAATACACCACCAGTAATTAAACTAACACCCCAAATAGAAGCTTTAGTATGTTTAAGAACTTTGATACCATTTGTTCCTTGAACTGCAAGATACATCATACCTATAAGGATAGTTGCATAAGCACCAAAGAATGCTAGGTGACCATGTGCTGCAGTAAACTGCGTACCATGAGTATAAAGGTTTACTTGTGGTAATGTATGGAAAAATCCCCAGATACCAGCACCTAAGAAGTTACCAAATGCATTTAAAACAATCCAAGTAAACGCAGGTTTATTGTTGATTGTATGTCCAGCAATAGAATGTCCTTCCATACCTTCAGCCATTTGAAGACCTGTTTCTTTACCCCAATCATATAACACATGTATAAACATAGCTACAAGTGGTAAAGGCTCTAGAGCTGAGAATAATGCACCGATTTCCCACCAGTACTCAGGTGTACCGATCCAGAAGTAGTGGTGACCAAGACCAAGGATACCAGAACCAAATAACATTGCAACTTCTATCCATAACCACATCTCAACAACTTGACGCTTAGCACCAATAATAGTGATAAGACCATAAGCAGCTAAAGCACCAACAAAAACTTCCCAAGTAGCTTCAACCCATAAGTGGATTACCCACCACCACCAATATTGATCAATAGAGATATTATCTGTAAAGAACATACCAGCTAAGTATAAACCAGCAAAAGCGATCATATCAGCCATAAGTACAGTTACAATTCCTGTTCTTTCACCTTTCATACCAGTAAAGAAAAGGTTTGCAACAAAACCAAGAGCAACAACTACGATACCCCAGTCAGCCCATCTTGGAGCTTCAATATACTCACGACCCTCTGTAATAAACCAGATTGTAGTTTCATCTGCCGGTCCAACTTGGATAAATAGATAAACTAAAACAACAACTACGATAGCAGCTGCAAAGATCCAAAATAGTAATTTACCTATTTTGATACCAACTGTTTCTATACCTGTTTCATCTGGTAATAGCCAGTAAACAGAACCAAACATAGCAAAAACCATCCATACAACAAGTGCATTAATGTGTAATATTCTAGCAATAGAGAAATCTAGGATTCCATATAAAAAACTAGGCATTACAAACTGAATTGCTGCTACAAGACCAAAAACCAATTGAGCCCCAAAAAGAATAGCAGCAAAAGTAAAATACCATGTTGCTAACTGTTTTGACTCTGATGTTAAAGAATTATTTGCCATTTACTGCTCCTTGCATGCGTCCAAAGTTTCTTGGGAAACCATTTGTATCTATAGAAGACATATGTTTTAAGAATGCAACTAAACCTATAGCCTCATCTGCTGTAATACCTAAATCAGGCATCATACGAGCATGTGTAGGGTATTGGTCAGGATGTTGTAAAAATTCAGCCATAGCTTCCTCTTTAGTATCTTTACCAGTTAATGCTTGCATAGCACCTTCTGGACCCCATGCTGGATCTAACCAAGCTTTTGTTAAATCTGGAGCATAATATGCACCATTTCCAAGTAGTGTATGACAATCCATACAGTTTTTCGCTTGTGAACCTAACTTACCTAAGTGAAGTAAAGCTCCTGCTTCTTCTACTGAATAATCATCACGACCAAAAAACTTCTCTTTTTCGCCAATTACTGGTACTTCATGTCCACGCTTAGCGTCCATTTCGTAAGTAACTTTGTAGTTTATAACTGTTGGAGCTGGAACTCTCTTAGTTACACCATTTTGAAGATCTGCGTCTGTACCCATAGAAATTTGCATTGATGTATCAAATGTCAACCAAATTAATAATACAGATGCAAACCCTGTAATCCATGTCGCTGATCGTTGCCAAAAACGATTATCACTCCATACTGACTTATTTGCCACTATTTCCCCCTCTGCTTTAATGTTCATTTTCTTCATGAACCTGATTTTGCATATAATAAACTGCGTAAGGTAGTAAAAACAACCCTATAGCAGCAACAACTAAAGCTTTTGCAGTAAATTCACCTACATGCATCAAACTTCCCATCAAATACAAACAATAGGCTGTTAACAACCAAAACATATAAGCAATAGACATTGCCCAAGGTTTTAAGAGTTTAACTTTTACTGCAGTATATATGCCAACATAAAATCCTCCAAAAACTAACACAAGAGCTGAAGAGAGAAATATAGGTAGAAAATCATCTACAGCTATATCTACTCTTACTATATTTGGATCTACCATTTTTTACACTCCATAAACTTTGTTAGATTCTAGAATCATGCGTAGTCTATTAAATTTGGTTTAAAAATAGGTTGATACAAATCAATTATTAAAACTAATTTTTATAATTTATAAAATTTTTATTATATATGTTACTTTTTGTATGATAAAACTATCTCTTTTATCGATATCGTTTATAATTATTATAATTTAAAATTATTATATTGATTTATGATTAAATTTTATTCAAATAAAAAAAATTAATATCTAAAAATCTGTTAAAATTGCACTATATATGAGTTGGGAGTATAGATATGGCATCAAAAAATATAAGATTTTCTGGATTTTCTTTAGTAAAGGGTAAAAAATTAACAGGAGATGACTTTTATGATGTTAAGACTATTGGTGATTTAACTATAGCTATAGTGTGTGATGGTGTTGGTAGTGCAAATGAAGGGGCACAAGCTGCTTTAAGAGTTTCAACTCATATCATAAATAATTTTAAAATCCGTCCAAAAACATGGAGTATAGAAAAGTCAATAAACTCATTTATAAAATCTATAAACTCTATACTATATAAAGAATCTCAGATAAACTATGAATCTTGTGAGCTTGTGACAACATTATCTTTAGTAGTTATACATGGAAATAGACTTTATGGTGCAAATGTTGGTGATAGTCGTATATATCTTTATAGAGATGATAAACTAAATCAACTATCTATTGACCATGTTATGGATGAAAAAGGGTTTGATGGTGTTTTAACAAAAGCTATAGGTATAGAAGATGAAGTTGAACCATTTTATTTTGAAAACAGACTTGAAAAAGATGATAAAATCTTACTTTGTAGTGATGGATTGTATACAATACTAGATAAAAAAACTTTAAAAGAAAATCTATCATTTGGTGCTCATTTTTTAGTTAAAAAAGCCAGTATAAGTGTAAATGATGACCTTCCTGATGACACAACTGCAGTGATAGTGGAAATACTAAAAACTGACGAGACAATAACTTTAAAAAAGCAAAATCTAACTATACCAAAGAGTTTAAAAAAAGGGCAAAATATAGATGGTTATAAACTAGAAAAATCATTAATTCAAAATGAAAGAACATGGTTAGTATCTAAAAAAACAAAACAATATGTAATAAAATTTGCACCTTATGAAGCTATTGATGATGAGACTATAAAAGATTTTTTTGTAAAAGAGGCATGGAATGCAAAAAGATTAAAAGCTAACTTTTTTCCAAAGGCTGTTATACCAAAAAATAGAACTATGCGTTACTATGTTATGCAACTTTTTAAGGGTGAAGACTTAGATAACTATCTAACTCATAAACAGCTTACCATAGATGATAGCATAGAGTTGGCTTCTACACTTTTAAAAATGTCAAACTTTTTACTAAAATATGACTTAGTTCATGGAGATATTAAACCACATAATATAATGATATCAAAAGATAATGATGAGAACTTAGAATTTAAAATCATAGACTTTGGAAGTATAACAGAGATTTTTTCAAATAATTCAAGAGCTGGAACACCTAGCTTTTTATCTCCTCAAAGATTTAATGCACAAGCTATTAGTGAAAGTAGTGAAATTTTTGCTATAGGTGTAACACTATATATTGCACTTACTAAAAAATACCCTTATGGAGAGATAGAACCATTTCAAACACCAACCTTCAAAGAAGCAAGAAAGCCAAGTATATACAATACAAATATTCCAGAATGGCTTGATAGTGTGATTCTTCGTGCTATAGCTCTAGATACAGATAACAGATATACCCACTATTCAGAGATGCAATATGAACTAAACAATCCAAAAAAAGTAAAACCATTTTTTTCTAAAAATACATCATTTTTAGAGCGTTCACCACTTCGTTTTTATAAAACTGGTTTTATCATGATGCTTATTTTAAATGTTATGCTTTTAATTTTCATCAATTCTTAAAAATAAAAAACACTAAAAACAGTGCCAATTTTTTTAATTAAGTAGATTTTGGATAAAATATAATGTAGATTAATTAAAATTTATATTTTATCATCAGATGATTTATTTTAAAGATTATACACAAAAAGGTAAAATTTGAAAAAAAAAGATAGCATAGTTATAACAGGTGCGAG
>JAADDU010000129.1 GCA_013153755.1 Campylobacterota bacterium
ATATGAACAAAATCTTAGAGATAGATGTTAAAAATATGGTAGCAGTTGTTCAACCTGGTGTTATAAATATGGACCTGCAAAGAGCTGTGGAAAAGATAGGGCTTTTTTATCCACCAGATCCAGCTTCTCAAGAGTACTCAACTTTAGGTGGAAATGTTAGCGAAAATGCTGGTGGAATGAGAGCTGCGAAGTATGGAATCACAAAAGACTATGTTATGGCTACTCGTGCGGTATTACCAAATGGTGACATCATAAGAGCTGGTAAGAAAACCATAAAAGATGTAGCAGGATATAACATAAGTGGGATACTTGTTGCATCTGAGGGTACTTTAGCAGTACTTAGTGAGATAACTCTTCGCCTCATCCCAAAACCAAAACTTACAAAAACTGCTATGGGAATCTTTCCAACTGTAAAAGATGCTATGGAAGCGGTATATAAAACTATGGCAAGTGGTATAACACCTGTTGCTATGGAGTTTTTAGATAACTTAACCATAAGAGCAGTTGAACAAACTTTTAATAAAGGTCTACCACTAGATGCAGGAGCATTGCTTGTTACTGATGTGGATGGAAATATGGAAGATGATTTGGAATTTCAACTAAACCAAATCGAAAAAGTATTTAAAGAAAATGGTTGTACAGAGTTTAAACGAGCAAAAGATGATGCAGAAGCAGCAGATATCTGGTTTGCTCGTCGTAACGCTTCTCCTGCTCTAAGTATATATGGAAGTAAAAAATTAAACGAAGATGTAACAGTTCCAAGAGCAGTTTTACCACAACTTTTAGAAAAGTTTTATGCTATTGCTGAGAAACATGATGTAAAAATCCCATGTTTTGGTCATACTGGAGATGGAAATGTGCATACAAATGTCATGGTTGATGGAAGTGACCCCGAGCAAGTAAAAATCGCTTATAAAGCTATAGAAGAGGTTTTTCAAGCTACAGTTGATTTGGGTGGAACACTTAGTGGTGAGCATGGTATAGGTCTTGCAAAAGCACCATATATGCACATGGCATTTACACCTGAGGAGATGATGCTTTTTAAATCTATCAAGATGGCATTTGATCCAAATAACATACTAAACCCCTCTAAAATGGGTTTAGCTTAAAAAAATGATAACTAAGAGAAAAGCTCTTAAATTACTTTCACATACAAAGTTTTTTATATCTGTTTTTATGGACAGAGAGCTAACTCTTTTTGCTGCAAGTCTTAGTTTTTACACTATTTTTTCATTTATACCTTTACTGCTTATACTTACTATGATAGCTACTTCCCTAGATTCTTTTGTGGATATTTATGCAAAAATTCAAGAGTTTGTTTTTACAAACCTACTACCATCAAACTCTAAAATCATCATAGAGCATCTAAACAGTTTTTTACAAAATTCTGTTAGCATAGGGAAGATGAGCTCTATCATGTTATTTGTCTCATCTGTATTTTTCTTTAAAAACTACGAATTTATAGCAAACAGAGCTTTTCATGCACCAAAAAGAAAGTTTCTAAACTCTTTAGGAATCTACTTTTTACTCATTCTCATAACTCCAAGTGCTTTGAGTTTAGCGTTTTATATAACAAGTTACATAGCAGTTTTAATGGCATCTAACTCTCTCACATCTGGTATAAATATCTTACCACTTGTACCATACCTCATCATTTGGATACTATTTTTTATACTTTTTCAACTATCTCCAAATGTAAAAGTAGGTTTTAGAGCTTCACTTATAAGCTCTTTTATCATCTCTGCCATCTTTAGTATCGCTAAGAACAGTTTTATATATTATATTGTTTTAAATCAATCATATACAACTATTTATGGCTCTTTTGCCACTTTATTATTTCTTTTTTTATGGATATATGCTTCTTGGATTATTTTTATCTATGGTTTAAAACTATGCTATATCTTAAACAGAGTGAAGTTTTTGAAGTAACTTTGTTGCTTCAAGTGGACGAGATAGTAGATAACCTTGAAATTGATAGCATTGAAGTTTAAGGAGTTTTTGAAGTTGTTCCTCTTCCTCTATACCCTCAGCTATGATATGAACATCAAGAGCAGTTGCTAAGAGCAACATCGCAGATATGACAGCTTCATCTTTTTTATTATTTAAAAAGTTATGTACAAAAGTTTGGTCTATTTTTATCTCATCTAATGGAAGTTCACGAAGGTATTGAAGAGATGAATATCCTGTACCAAAATCATCTAAAGAGATTTTAAATCCTAAATCTTTTAGTTGTTGCATGGTATTTGCAACTTTTTTTGGATTATCTACTAAAAGATATTCTGTAAGTTCAAGCTGTATCTTAGTAGGTTTTATTTGATATTCTAAAACAATATTTTTTACTTGTTCTACAAAATCATCCTCCATAAAATGTTTACTTCCTATGTTAACAGAAATCATAAAATCTTTTGCTAGTAAATCATCTTGCCACTCTTGGAGTTGTTTACAAGCCAACACAAGAACAATCTTACCTATCTGAGATACAAGCCCAGTTTTTTCAGCAAGAGGTATAAAAACATCTGGAGATATAATCCCTTTTTGTGGATGATACCATCTTATTAGGGCTTCAACACCATAAGGTTTTTTATCTTTATCAAACTGAAGTTGATAATGAAGTTTAAACTCCTCTTTTTTTATAGCTTCAACAAGACTTGTATATAGATCCATATATTCTTGTGCTCTATTTTGCATAGATTTATTAAAAAAATAGATAGGTTGATTGTTCTTTTTTGCATATTCTAATGCAGTGTTTACCTCATCTATTAATGTCAGTACTGATTTTTTCTCTGTATGGAGTGTTACCCCTATAGAGATATTTACATAGATAGTTTTTTCATAAATCAAAAAAGGTTTAGAAAAAAGTGAGAGAAGATATTCTGCATCTGTATTAGATTCAAAGGCGATATCATCTTCTTTATCATAGTTAAGGTAAAGTAAAAAACGGTTGTTCTCTAATCTACTAAAGACAGATATATTTGAAAAATTTTCCTCTACCATTTGTGCAACTTCTTTTAAAAGAATATCACCGATCTCATAACCATAAGCTTCATTTACTTGCTTAAAATTTTGTATATCAAAACTTAAAATAGCACTACTATATATTTGTTTTTCTTTTATTTTTTGTATTGCTAATTCTTTGTTTGCAAGACCTGTCAGGCTGTCATATTGTTGTAAAAATTTAAGTTTTGCTTCTATGTTTTTTTGTTTTGTTATATCGATAAAAGAAAATATATAGTATTCAATAATATCATTTTTATCACTCACAGCATAGATAGAAAGATGTTCATAAAATACAACCCCCTCTTTTGTACTATTTTTTATATCACCACTCCAGTATCTATCCTCTTTTAGTGTTTCTTTTAGTTTGTCATAAAATTGTGCAGTTTCTAGGGAACTTTTTAGTACAGGTGGTAACTTTCCTATCACCTCATCTTGAGTATAGTGCATTATATTTGTGTAGGCATGGTTAATTTTTAAAATCTTAAAAGTATCATCTGTAATAATCATAGCATTATCAATCTCAAAAGTTGCAGAAGCTATCTTTTGTTCTTGATTTGCTTTGTTTATGCGTATAAGCATAGTGTTGATTTTATCATATAATGTGGAAAATTCATCATCTGTTTTTAAATCATTTAAAAGTTGTTTTTTATCTAAATCTTGAAGCTTGATAGTTTCTAGAAATTTGATAAGATTTACTAAAGGGTATGTAAAACTTTTGGCATAATAAGAAGATAAAAGATAACTTAAAAGTAAAAACATCAATATAGTTATGACTAAAAGTGGTAAATCCTTTATGAGAATTTCTACTACCGTTTCCATCTGAATATTTATAACAAGATAACCTAAATGTGTATTTTGGTAGTTCGCTTTTTGAACTATCTCTAGGTTATCATAATTAATTACAACATCTTTTTGATTTGGTGTATTTAGTGTTGGTAATTTTTGTTCTGCTTTTTGGTATGTGTAGATGATTTTTTTATTTTTGTTATATAAAACTAGATAGTTAATATCTTTGTAAGAGTGTAAAATAGTTGTGATGTCTGATGCTTCTTTAACATCATCAAGTAAAATCAACTTAGCAACATTTTGAGATAAAACCTTAACAACTGTTTTTGAAAGTTCTACTTTTTTATCATATTGACTATAAATATACCAAAAAATAAAAGTGATATAACCAACAAAAGCCACTATAAATGACACAATAAGCATCATAGAAAGAAGCTTCTGCCTTATAGAGTTTTTGTTGTTATATTTTTTCATACTAATTTATCTCTTTTTTGATGGGTTGTTTATAGGTAAAGATATATCACTACCCCATTCTAGCCATGAGCCTTCATATACGATAGTTGAGTATCCAAGCTGATTTAAGATGAGTCCATCGAGAGCTGCTTCTGCACTATCATCACAATATAAAATAACTTTTTTATCTTTATCTATATTACCAAAAACTTCTTTTAGCTTTTTCCAGTCTTTTAGTTTGTTACCAAGTATAGAAGAAGTATATGCTAATGTTGATGGAAAGTTAATCGCAGTTGGAATATGTCCGTACCTTTGTGTTGAAGATGTTTTGCCAATATAATCAGAGTTTCTTCTTCCATCTATAATAGTTGCTTTACCGATGGAAACAAGTACATCAAGTTTAGTTGCGATTAGATTGTTGTTGATATGTGGTATAAAAGTTGTTTTTTCTTTATGTACAACTTTGTTATCAACTAAAATATCATCTTTTTCCCAGTTACCATAACTTACAGATAACAGAGATGCCTTTTCATGTCCTAAAACCTTTAAAAGCCAGTATAATCTTGCAGAAAAGTAAAAAAGTCCACCATCATAAGAGACAACAACACTATCATCATTTATCCCAGCTTCACTAAAAAGTTTTTGTAAGGCACTTAACTTTGGCATAAGAAGCTTATCACCAACAAATAGATTTTCATTTGCAGGGATATTTATAGCCCCTTCAATATGCTCTTTGAGATACTCTTTTTTCTCTCTCACATCCACAATTAGAAGATTTTTATCATCAAAATGTTTTTTTAACCACTCAATTGAAACAATTGGAGCTAGTGATTGAGACGCCATAATAATTTGTGATGAAAGAATAAGAATAAAAAAAGTTATAAAAAAATGTTTCATTAGCCTTTCCTTAATTTAAAATTAACCTTGTATTATAGCATAAAAGAACAATGTTGTTTTAAATAATGTAAACAAATCATATAATTTTGTTAAAAAATGTTCTTATAAGTAAAAATAGAACATTATTATGTTAGTATCTACAAATTTAATTTTAGGATTTAAAAAATGCAGGGCTATAGTATACTAATCGTTGATGATGTCTTAGATAATATTCAAGTAGCTATGAATATTTTAAAAGAAGATAATTATAATTTTTCTTATGCTCAAAATGGGGAAGAAGCATTAGGTTTGATGCATCAAAATAATTTTGATTTAATACTTCTTGATATCATGATGCCAGGGGTTGATGGTTATGAAGTTTGTTCTATTATGCGAACTGACCCTAGACTTTTAGATATACCTGTGATTTTTTTAACTGCTAAAGCAGATATGGACTCGATGGCAAAAGGTTTTGAAGTTGGTGGTTTAGACTACATAATTAAGCCATTTCATGCAAATGAACTTCTGGCTCGTGTAAAAACTCACCTTGAACTATACAAAGCAAAACAGGTTTTAAAACAAAACAACCTCTCTTTAGAGTTAAAAGTAAAAAGGGAAAGAAATAGAGTTTTAACTGAACTTGAAAACTCCCAAAAAGAGATGATTTTTGTTCTGACCGAACTTGTAGAGTCTGTCTCAGATGAAACTGGAAAACATATAAAAAGAGTTGCAGAGTACTCGAGACTTTTGGCTCATTACCATAATGCTATATCTGAAGAAGATGCAGATATTATCTACCATGCTAGCCCTATGCATGATATAGGTAAGATGTCTATCTCTGATCTGATTTTACATAAAGATGGTCCTCTTACTGAAGAAGAGTTTGAAATTATGAAAACTCATACTACTAAAGCTCATGAGTATTTAAAAATTCCAAATAGAAAGATTATGCAGGCTGCTGATATCATAGCTTATGAGCATCATGAAAAATGGAATGGAGAAGGATACCCTCGAGGTTTAAAGGGTGAAGAAATACATATCTTTGGTCGTATAGTTGCTTTAGCTGATGTATTTGATGCTCTAACTCACAAAAGAACATACAAAGAAGCTTGGAGTGTTGAAGAAGCTGCTAAGTATATAAAAGAAAATAGTGGTACCCAATTTGACCCTTATTTAGTAGAACTTTTTGAAGCAAATTTAGATGAATTTATCTCTATTTCAAAAATTTAGTTTAGTATTTCTTCTTTTTTATGTGCATCTTTTTGCATTAGATGCAGTACTTTTTACAAAAGAAGAAAAAAACTGGATAAGTACACATAAAAATATAGTTGTTGGTGGTGGACCTGATTGGGCTCCATTTGATTTTGTAAACAAAGATGGTATCTATGATGGTATAGCAAAAGATTACTTACAACTTATCTCAAAACAAACAGGTTTAAAATTTAAAATTGTTATTGATAAGTGGAGTAATAATCTACAAAAGATGAAAGAGGGTAAGATAGACCTCTTAGGTGCTGTTTACTATACAAAAGAGCGAACCTCTTTTATGAACTATACAAAACCATACTTTGAGATGCTTGACTATTTTTTCATTCGTGATGATTTAAAACTAAAAACACTTCAAGATTTAGATGGAAAAATCGTTGCTATACCAAAAGGCTATGCTCACGAAGAG
>JAADDU010000211.1 GCA_013153755.1 Campylobacterota bacterium
GAAGGTAGACTACACAAAGAAAATATTTGTTTTCTTTGTTCTTTAAAAATAAAAGATGAAGATATATCTCTCATTAGAGCTTACTTACCAACACATAAACAATGTTCTCATACCATGGCTATAAATAGAAATGCTTTAAATGAACTTTTTATAAACAAATCCTCCATATTTTTAAATGATAAAGAGGTAGATAGACTTTGGTATGTTTTACTTCAAGGACTTTAAAGGCTTAGCACTACATAAAAGAGCTTTTATATGTAATGAAAAACCAACTTTTTTTAACCCTTTATCTAAACCACTAGCACTAAAGTAACCTTTAAAATAGCTATATCTCATAGGTATAACCTCTACAAAGCCATCTTTTTTAAATGCAACTTTAATATCTCCAACTCTTTTATGGTTAAGCCTTTTTTTATCGGCTTTTATATCTATGATTTTTAAATTTCCCATATCTGTACTTATTACTGAACCAACAAGTATGGAGCGAAAATTTTTACCACTCTTAGCTATAGGCTTATATGATACTTTAGAAAACTCTTTAGAACCTATGTTTAAACTAACATCTCCATACTGGGAAAGTTCACAACCAGTTGATTTATGGCTTGAAAGTAACATGGAAGATAAAAACAAAATACTTATAAAACTTTTTAACATTAAAGACCCTTCTTTTTATTCAGTTACGCTCATACTAAACTCATTTAATAAAAGTTTTTCATCACTTATACAAGACTTGTAATTACTTATAACATCTGCTTTATATTTTAAGCTTTCTACTTCCCCTTTTGTTTGCTCCATAGAGTTTAACAAGCCCATAAATTCATCATCCATAAAACCATATACTATATTTAGCACTGTGTCATTTGAAGATTCTGCTATGAGATTTATATGGGTTTTATCTTTTAATTTTAGTTGTGCTACTAGAAATGCATCTGAAGATTTATACACTGCATCTAACTTTTTTGTGTCAAAAATTAACTCTATATTTGATGTTATAGAGTTATTAAAAACTCTATCTGCATCTATAGTTATTTTTTCATAAAATATATGTGTATCTGACGGTGTGTTAAAACTATATCTTTCTAACTCCAAATACTCATAATCTTTTTTATCATCTCTACTTACAAGAGAACCTAATGTAAATGTATTTTTAGCTTTTGTTTTTAGTATAAGATGGTCTTTGTTGTCTATCTCTATAGAATTTCTACCCATACTAGATAATATAAAAATCAAAACACTTATAACGAAAGCTGCAATAAGAAACTTAGTTATCATCTCAACTCTTCAAATATCTCTAAACAATCAAGTTTTTCCCAAGGGTAATCACTCTGCCCAACTTGACCCCTTGCTGCTACATCAGCATATAAAAATGTATCTTTTGAAGGTTTATCAAGGCTAAACTTTTTAGTTATCCAGTTTGGTGTAAGTGGGAAGTTTTGCATCACAAAAGATGAGAGTTTATCATCATCAAGCCCATCACAAACAGTACCATAAGTATCTACTGCAACTGATGTAGGTTTTGCTACACCTATGGCATAAGAGATTTGAACTACACATTTTTTAGCAAGTCCAGAAGCGACTATATGTTTTGCTATGTATCTTGCGGCATAAAGACCACTTCTATCCACTTTTGTATAATCTTTTGAGCTTTGCGCTCCCCCACCGATAGGGGAGTAACCACCAAAACTATCCACTATAAGTTTACGACCTGTTAAACCACTATCATGAAGTGGAGAGTGGGAAACATATTTGCCTGTTGGGTTTATGTGGATGATACACTCATCTTTGTTATAAAGTTCACTTGGAAGACCTGCACTATCTATGAGAGTTTGGATAAGCTCTCTTACACTCTCTATACTCATAGTGTTTACACATGGAGCAGAAACAACTATGGTATGGATTTTTTGTGGTTTAGAATTTTCAAAGTTATCTTTTGAGCCATAATCCATAGTAACTTGTGTTTTTATATCTACACCGAGTTTTGAAGGGTTTTGTTTTGCATATTCGTACACTTTTTGCATCAACACTCTTGCATAAGTTATGGCACTTGGCATATAGTTTTTGGTCTCTATATCTGCATAACCAAACATAATCCCCTGATCACCTGCTCCAGTTTCGCCATCTTCTTGGTCAACACCTTGGTTTATATCTGGTGATTGAGCATTTAAAAGTACTTGAACCTCTGCATCTTCTGGATGTAGGCACTCCTCTTGTGTAAAGTAAGGGTTTCCATCATAACCAATCTCAACTAAAGCATCATGAACGATTTTTTTATAATCCTCTGTTGTCATGTGTGTTTTTGATGTAACTTCTCCACCTATAACTATATGCTTTCCAGCCACAAAAACCTCAGATGCAACTCTACTTTTTGCATCTCCAATGATAAGCTTGTCAACTATACTATCTGCTATGATGTCTGCTACTTTATCTGGATGACCAGGGCTTACCACTTCACTTGTAAATAGATACATACTTTTTAAATCCTTTTAAATTTTAAAACTTTTTTTACTAACGACATACTTTTTTAATTTTCATAATAGTATCTAAATATTCAAACTTTTCAAAGTAGGAATATCATATTTTTTTACTTAAGTAATGAAGAAGTGAAGTTAGTTTGGATTTTAAGTAGTAGATTTATTTTTATCTCAAAAAAGCACTGCATCTAAAATATATTTTTTAATTAAATAAGGGAAGACAACTTAGTCGTTCGTGTACAGAATATCAAAACTAGTTATTAGCACTAGTTCTGATACGCCAACAATCTCTCTACACAAGTTAAGAAAAATTAGATAAAATACCACTTTTACAATCAAAAAGGTTTAATCATAATGAACGAGAGCAAAAATTTTTTAAGTACTATAGTTGAAAAAGATTTAAAATCAAACAAATATAAAGAGATAGTTACAAGATTTCCCCCTGAACCAAACGGTTTTCCCCATATAGGTCATGCAAAATCTATATTTATTAACTTTGGCATAGCACATGATTATAAGGGCAAATGTAACCTTAGGATGGACGATACAAACCCAACTAAAGAAGATACAAAGTATGTTGAAGCTCTAAAAGATGCAGTTGAGTGGCTTGGGTATAAGTGGGATGGGGATGTTCGTTTTACATCTGATTATTTTGCCAAACTTTACGAGTATGCTATAGAACTTATCAAAATGGAAAAAGCGTATGTTGACTCTCTTGGTGAAGATGAGATAAGAGAGTATCGTGGAACTGTTACAGAGGCTGGAAAAAGAAGTAAATATGCTCAGCGTAGCGTAGAAGAGAACTTAGAGCTTTTTGAGAAGATGAAAAATGGTGAGTTTAAAGAGGGTGAACATATCCTTAGAGCTAAGATAGATATGTCCTCACCAAATATGAAGATGAGAGACCCACTTTTATACCGCATCAGACATGCTCACCATTTCAGAACTGCTGATGAGTGGTCAATCTACCCTATGTATGACTTTGCACACTGTTTATCTGACTACATAGAGGGGGTTTCACACTCCATCTGTACACTAGAGTTTGAAAATAATCGTGAGATTTATGACTGGGTACTTGACACTCTAAAACTAACACCACCTCGCCCATACCAACATGAGTTTGCAAGACTTGGGATAAACTATACCGTTATGAGTAAAAGAAAACTACTTGAACTTGTTGATGGTGGTTATGTAGATGGTTGGGATGACCCTCGTCTGCCAACTATCGCAGGATACAGAAGAAAAGGTTATACACCTGAATCAATCTTGACTTTTTGTGACCAGATAGGTGTAGCAAAAGCAAACTCAGTGGTTGATGTTTCACAGTTAGAGTTTTGTATAAGGGATGATTTGAACAAAAAAGTACCTCGTGTTTTATGTGTACTTAACCCTCTTAAAGTGACTATAACAAACTATGAAGGTAGTGAGATTATAGATGCACCATATTATCCACATGATGTACCAAAAGAGGGAGATAGAAAACTACCTTTTGGGCGTGAGATATATATAGATAAAGCAGACTTTGAAGAAAATCCTCCAAAAGGTTACTACCGTCTAACACCAGAGCAACCAGTAAGACTAAGACATGGTTATATCATCTCTTGTGAAGAGGTTATAAAAGATGAAGATGGAAACATCACAGAGATAAAAGCCAAGTATTATGCAGATTCTAAAAGTGGAAGTGACACTAGTGGCATAAAAGTAAAAAGTGCTATCCAATGGGTAAGTGCAAAAGAGGCAAAAGAGGTAGAGGTTAGACTCTATGACAGACTTTTTGCTAACGAAGCACCAGAGGGAGTAGAAGATATAAATCCAAACTCTCTAAAAATAATCAAAAATGCTCTTATGGAGCCAGCAGTCATTAGTGACAAGGTAGATGAGAGATTTCAGTTTGAAAGGGAAGGATATTTTTATGCAGATCCAAAAGACTATACAGATGAAAAACCAGTTTTCAACAAAATAGTAGGACTTAAAGACTCTTGGGGTAAAAAGAAAAAAACACCACAAAAAAAGGTTGAGCAAAAAGAGAAAAAAGCACAGATAGATGGGGAAGTAGTACCTATGACTGATGCTCAAAAAACACTTTTTGAGAGATATACAACAGAGTTAAAACTAAATAACGAAGTAGCAAATACTTTAGCTCGTGATGAGTACCTTTCATCATTTTACCAAGAAGCTCTATCTACTCTTAAAAGCCCTGTAAATTTGGCAAATATCATAACAAATGAAGTTGCAAGAGAGGTAAAAGAAAAAGGCTCAGATGGGTTAAAATTTACCCCTAAAGAGATAGCAGAGCTTATAAAAATGGTTGATGATGAAAAAATCTCAAACAAGATAGCAAAGCAAGTTTTTGAAGAGATGGTAAAATCAGGGGCAAACCCTTCTAAAATAGTTGAAGAAAAAGGGCTTGTTCAAATAAGTGACCCAACACAGATAGAGCCTATCATAGATGAGATAATCATTAAAAACCCTGATAATGTTGAAAAATACAAAGCGGGAAATAAAAAACTTCTTGGCTTTTTTGTGGGGCAAGTGCTAAAAGCAACAGGTGGAAAAGCAAACCCTAAGATGGTAAATGAGCTTGTAAATCAGAAGTTGAAATAGGGGAAATATCACTGCATCTAAACTTTTAGATGCAGTGAATGAGTCAAATTTACTAAAAAGAAAACCTAAATCCTAAATATACAGAACTATTATAACGGATATCTTTATTTACATAATCAGTTTCTAGAGATCTAGCACCTAAAATAACGCTTGCATTTTCTATAACCTCTACCTCAAAATTTAAACGATATTCTAAAAAGCTTTTTGCATCTCTCATAGATAAAACTTCTGGTGCATAGTAGATAGCTCCATCTATATGCATAGGCATAGAACTAGAAAATGGTAATTTATAACCAACTTCTACACCGATAGGAACACTCATATAAGATTCTGTTCCGTTAATCTTAACTCCTAAACCTATCGTTAAATCTGTTGATTCTATCTCTCTTTTCATTAGAAAATTCATCTCATAATAATCGTGCATATCTGCACTACTAGATAAATCACTATGACTTTTATCAGCATGCAAAAATTTAAAACCAATATGAACACTGTCTTCTTTAGTAGTATCACTAAACTGATGCATATCTATCTTTGCACCTATCTCTAAATCTTTATCGTTTATATTAAGTTCTACACTATGCATCGCAAAAAGAGAGATGGAACAAAGTGCAAGAAGTCCGATTTTTTTAAACATTATTTTCCTTGTATCTTTTGAATTGTTTTTGTTGTGCTTTTGCCATCGACAAAATCAACAAGCTTCAACTCACCAGCAAATTCTGTTCCGACAACACTTTTACCTTTATAGTCCCCACCCTTTACCAAAGTATCAGGTTCTACCATCTTTATGAGTTCATAAGGAGTATCGTCTTCAAAAGGTACAACAAAATCAACAGCTTCAAGTGCAGCTAAAAGATATGCTCTATCCTCTGCTACATTTATAGGGCGTGTTGGACCTTTGAGTCTTGAGACAGATGCATCAGAGTTTAACCCAACTATAAGAACATCTCCAAAACTTTTTGCAACTTGAAGATACTTAACATGACCAACATGAAGTATGTCAAAACATCCATTTGTAAAAACAACTCTTTTACCATTGTCTTTATATCTTTTTACTATCTTTTGTATATCTTCAAAACTTTTTATATGTGCATCTGATGTACTCTTATGTAGTGAAGCTTCATACTCCTCTATCTCATCCATAGTTACAGTTGCACTACCTATCTTACCTACAACTACACCAGCAGCGAGATTTGCAAACTTAGCAGTCTCTTGTATATTTTTACCACCACTAAGAGCATAAGCGATAGAAGCTATAACAGTATCCCCTGCCCCTGTCACATCAAAAACCTCTTTTGCTACTGTTGGAAAGATTTTTAACTCATCTTCATAAGTAGCTATCCCATCTTCTGATAATGTTATAAGAGATATATCAAGTTCAACATCATTTTTTAGTTTTAAAAGAGCTTGTTTTAGAGTTTTCTCATCTTCTATCTCTATATTTGTAGCTAAAATTGCTTCTTTTTTATTTGGTGTTAAAAGGTAAGAGCCTTTATATTTTGAAAAGTCACTCCCTTTTGGATCTACTAAAACTTTTACACCATTTTTGTTAGCTAACTTTATAATCTTTTGACACAACTCATCAGTTAAAACACCTTTGCCATAGTCTGAAAGTATAACTGTATCATATGAAGATATATTAGAAGATATAGAATCTAGTATCTTATCTACAGATAGTGCATCTAT
>JAADDU010000083.1 GCA_013153755.1 Campylobacterota bacterium
TATCATTTAAAAATATAGATGATTTGTTTATGAAAAGTTCTTCAAGAGCATTTTTGTCTATAGCTAGTGTATGAGAACATTGTTGATGAGTTGGTAGATAGGCTCTTATGATAGATATATCTTTATCTTCTATCTCTCGTGAACATAAAAAACATATATTTTCTTTGTGTAGTCTTCCTTCATATTCTAAAAGTTTTACATACGATTCTATAGCTACTCTTTTTGGGTTTTGTTTATCCCATTTTTTAGATGCTTCTTCTATAAGCAAAAAGTAAAAACTACCCAAATCCTCTGCATCTATGAGATGTTTATGAAAAAGTCTTAAAAAATCTTGCCAAAGTCTAAGGAGTTTGTAGTCATTTATCCACTTAAAACCTATATGTATCACATCTTTTAGTCTTGATATAGTTGATTTGCCAGAAGACTCTTTTTCATAGTCTAGTTTAAAGCCAATATTGATGCTACCATGTCTAGCTCCATAAAATCTATAAAGGGTGTCTAAGCTATCCTTTGATATGATAGTGACTATTAAATCTTCATCTTTTACTTTGTTAAGATTTATGATGTAACCTTGCATTTTTCGCTTCTTTTATACACATATTTGAAATTTACTTTTAAAACTATCTCATAATTATACTTTTTTAAACCTTTAAATAGTACAATACAACCACTTTGTCTAAATAGACTAACTCTCTTTAAAAAGAGATTAAATGTATATAAATTAAGTGACAAATTTACAAATTTTGGAGATAAAATGACAAAACATCATGATTTATTGAGATCATTTAAAGATAACTGTGGATTTGGTCTTGTTGCCAACATCAAAAACAGAGCATCTCATAAAGTTTTAAATGATGCAGTTACTGCATTAGAGAGGATGATGCATCGTGGTGCAGTTGCAGCAGATGGAAAAACAGGTGATGGTAGTGGTCTTTTACTATCTATGCCAGATATATTTCTTCGTAAAGAAGCAACTAAAAGTGGAGTTGAACTTCCAAAACAGTATGCAGTAGCTTCTGTTTTTACAAAAGATAAAGAACATTTAAAAATTATCGAAGATATATGTTTAAACAATGACCTTAAAGTAGTTTTAACTCGTGATGTTCCTGTAGATATAAACGCATTAGGTGACCAAGCTATTGCATCTTTACCAAATATTGTGCAACTTTTTATTACGCCAAACTCTATTATGGCTACAAATAGATTTGATGCTCTTTTATACCTTTCTAGAAAAGAGGTAGAACATAAACTTATAGAGGATAGAGATTTTTATATAGCATCTATGAGTTCTAAGGTTCTTTCTTATAAGGGTCTTGTTATGCCTACGCATATTAAAGAGTTTTATAAAGATTTGCAAAGTGAAGATTTTAAAATCTCTTTTTCACTTTTTCATCAAAGATTCTCAACAAATACTTTACCTGAGTGGAGACTAGCTCAACCATTTCGTGCAGTTGCACATAATGGAGAGATAAACTCTGTAGAGGGTAACCGTATAAATGTAGAGATAAAAAGTGAGTCTATAAAAAGTGAAGTATTTACTGATGAAGAGATACAAAGAATTTTACCTATATTACAGTTAAACTCTTCAGATAGTGCATCTGCAGACAACTTTTTTGAATTTTTGATTGCAAATGGCATGGACTTTTTTAAAGCTGCAAGAGCTGTTATACCATCTGCTTGGCAAAATGCCCCACATATAGACCCTGAACTTCGTGCATTTTATGAGTATCACTCAACTGTATTTGAAGCGTGGGATGGACCTGCTGCATTTTCTGTAACAGATGGTCGCTATATAGGTTGTGTACTTGATAGAAATGGTCTTCGTCCATCAAAATATATTATCACAAAAGATGATATGCTCCTTATTGCGAGTGAATATGGTGTTGTAGATATAGCAGAAGATGAGATAAAAGAGCGTGGTCGTTTACAATCTGGAGAGATGCTTGGACTTGATTTAAAATTTGGTAAAGTTCTTAAAAATGAGCAAATCAATGACTACTTAAAAAGTTCAAATCCATATATGAAATGGTTAAATGAACATATGGTTTATCTTCAAGAACATGTTGAAGAGCAGTATGATAATGATTGTGATTTTGATAGAGATGACCTTATAAAAAGACAAAGATTTTTTAACATAACTCAAGAGGTTGTAGAGCAAGTTATAGAACCTATGATATTAGATGGCAAAGAGGCTGTTGGTTCTATGGGTGATGATACTCCACTTGCTGCATTTTCAAAAAAACAAAGAAATTTTACAGACTTTTTTAAACAAAAATTCGCTCAAGTTACAAATCCACCTATAGACCCTATTCGTGAAAAAGTTGTAATGAGTTTAAATACAGGTTTTGGAGAGGTTCATAATATTTTAGATGAGATACCATCTCATGCACACCGTTTAAAATCTATATCGCCTATCATTACAAGTCAAAAACTAGAGATTTTAAAATCTTTTGGAGATGAAAAATCTCCTCGTTATCAAGAATTTTATCAAAATACTACATTTTCAACAGTATATACAACATCATTAAAAAGCTCTTTAGATGCACTAGTTACTTCTATAGTAACATCTGTAAAAGATGAAGGTACTAGAATCGTTATACTAGATGATAGAGAGTTTAGTAAAGAAAATAAAACTATACCAATGGCTATGGTAGTTGGTCGTCTTAATTTTGCTTTACTTCAAGCAAAAGTTCGCCATTTAGTTTCTATAGTTTGTATAACAGGTGAGGTAATAGACTCTCATAGTGCAGCAGTTCTTATAGGTTATGGTGCTAGTGCTATAAATCCTTACTTACTTTTTGCGACTGTTATAGATAAGATAGAAACATCAAAAATCATGAAAATGGAGTGTAGAGAGGGAACAAAATCAGTTCACTCTGCATTAAATGCTGGACTTCTTAAAATCATGTCAAAGATGGGTATCGCTACTATAGCTTCTTATCGTAATGCTGGTCTTTTTGATGTTTTAGGTTTAGATGATGAGATAGTTAATGATTGTTTTGTGAGTTCAAACTCACAACTAGGTGGGCTTAACTATGAAGATATAGATGAACGAATTACTAAAAATCATCAAGAAGCATTTGTAGAAGATGGTTTTAAGAAAATATTTCCTCTAAATATTGGTGGATATTATAAATTTTATACTGGACAAGAACACCATGATTTTGGTCCAGCTGTTATCCATGCTATTCATACTGTGGCACAAAGTGGTAAAACAGAAGACTTTAATAAGCTAAGAGATTTAGTAAATAAAAGAGGCTTGAAATTTATTCGTGATTTCTTTGAACTTAAATCAGATAGACAAAGCATAGATATAAGTGAAGTTGAGCCTAAAGAGGAGATCTTTAAACGCTTTGCATCTGCTGCTATGAGTCTTGGTTCTATTTCTCCTGAAGCACATGAAACTATTGCTATTGCTATGAACCGTATCGGTGGTCAGTCAAACTCTGGAGAGGGTGGAGAAGACAAATCTAGATTTGGAACTGAGAGAGTATCTAAAATCAAACAAGTTGCATCTGGAAGATTTGGTGTAACTCCAGCATATCTAAGAAGTGCTGAGGAGATTCAGATAAAAGTAGCTCAAGGTGCAAAACCAGGGGAGGGTGGACAGTTACCAGGTCATAAAGTAACTCCACTTATCGGTAAACTTCGCCATACTGTTCCAGGTGTTACACTTATCTCACCACCTCCACACCACGATATCTACTCTATCGAGGATTTGGCACAACTTATTTTTGATTGTAAACAAGTAAATCCTAAAGCTAGAGTAGCTGTTAAGCTTGTTTCTACTATAGGTGTTGGAACTATTGCAGCTGGTGTTGCAAAAGCTTATGCAGATAAAATCATCATCTCTGGTGGTGATGGTGGTACAGGTGCTGCACCACTTACTTCTATTAAATTTGCTGGTAATCCATGGGAAATAGGCTTAAGTGAAGCTCATAATGCACTAAAAGCAAATAATCTTCGTGGTCTTGTAGAAGTTCAAGCAGATGGTGGACTTAAAACTGGTCTTGATGTTGTAAAAGCTGCACTTTTAGGTGCTGAGAGTTTTGCATTTGGTACAGGTGTTTTAACTATAGTTGGTTGTAAAATGCTTCGTATTTGTCATGTAAATAAATGTTCTGTAGGTATTGCAACTCAAAACGAGAAACTTCGTGAAGAGTTCTTTAAGGGGCATGTTGATCAGGTTATAAACTACTTTACACTTCTTGCTGAAGATGTTCGCTCTATCATGGCTGAACTTGGGTTTAAAACGATGCAAGAGATGGTTGGTCGTGTAGATATTATGAAAGTTGTAGATGACAAATTTGCACAAAAATTTGACTTTAGTTCTATACTTCATCAAGAAGAGGGTGTAAATACTCATCAACAACAATTTAACCACCCTTTTGATGATAATAGTTTTGAGCGTGATGTACTAAAAGAGGCTTATGTAGCTATTAAACATCCTGAACATCCTATACGCATAACAAGAGAGATAAAAAATATTCATAGAAGTTTTGGTGCTTTAGTTTCTGGAGAGATAGCTCAATACTATGGAGATGCAGGTCTAAAAGCAGATACTATTAAGATAAATCTTAGTGGTGTAGCAGGTCAAGCTCTTGGAGCATTTTTAATCCATGGTGTTTCTATATATTTAGATGGTGTAGCAAATGATTACCTTGGTAAAGGGATGCATGGTGGTAAAATCATCATAACTTCTAAAAACGAGGGTGAAGCTTATAGTGCAGGTGGTAACACTTGTCTTTATGGTGCAACAGGTGGTAAGCTTTATATATCTGGAAGTGTGGGTGAGCGTTTTGCAGTTAGAAACTCTGGAGCTTTAGCTATCGTTGAGGGTAGTGGAGATAATGCTTGTGAGTATATGACAGGTGGTATCGTAGTTATTCTTGGTCGCACAGGTATTAACTTTGGTGCTGGTATGACAGGTGGTATTAGTTTTGTGTATGATGAAGACCACTCATTTATAGAAAATGTAAACCGTGAACTTGTAGATGCAGTTCGTATAGATACAGATGATGGTTCTGATGCAAGACATCTACTTAAAAAACTACTAAAAGACTATGTAGTAGAGACTGAAAGTAAAAAAGCAAAAGATTTACTTGAAAACTTCAGAGTTGAAGTTAGAAATTTCTGGTTAGTTAAACCTAAAAACCTAACTAAACTACCTCTTAACCTTGAGAATGGAGATTAATGATGAAAGAGTACTTAACAACTGAAAGAACAGAGGCTACAAAAAGGCTTGTGGTTGAGAGAACTAAAGATTTTGGCGAGATTTATGAGGTTTTTGATAAAAGTGAAGCAGCAACTCAAAGTGAGAGATGTATTCAGTGTGGAGATCCTTTTTGTTTAAATAAGTGTCCACTTCATAACTATATACCTCAATGGTTAAAATCGATTGCTCAAAAAGATTTGGAGTTTGCTTTTAAACTCTCAAACGAGCCGTCTCCTTTTCCTGAGGTTATGGGTAGAGTTTGTCCACATGATAGACTTTGTGAGGGAGATTGTACTTTAAATGATGGACATGGTGCTATCACTATAGGCTCTATAGAAACTCACATAACAGAAGAGGGCTTCAAAGCTGGTTTTAAACCTGAATTTGATGGAATTACTACAGATAAAAAAGTAGCTGTTATAGGTAGTGGACCAGCAGGTTTAAGTGTAGCTACTTATCTTCTTCGCTCAGGTATAGCAGTAACTATGTATGAGAGAAGTGACAGAGCAGGTGGACTTCTAACTTATGGTATTCCTAACTTCAAGCTAGATAAAAAGATAGTTGAAAGAAGAGTAAAATTACTTCAAGAAGCTGGACTTGAGCTTATACTAGAGTGTGAAGTTGGTAAAGATATATCTTTTGAAGAGTTAGCATCTTCACATGATGCTATGTTTATAGGTGTTGGAGCTACAAAAGCAAAAAGAGCATCTTTATCTGGTGAAAATGCACCAAATGTATATGATGCTATGGACTACTTAACTGCAATGCAGAGAAAAAACTTTAAACTTCCATATGATAAAAAGTTTGACTTTAAAGACTTAAATGTAGTTGTGATCGGTGGTGGTGATACTGCTATGGACTGTTTAAGAACAGCAAAAAGGGAAGAGGCTAAAAGTGTAACTTGTCTTTATAGAAGAGATGCACATAATATGCCAGGAAGTAAAAAAGAGTATAAAAATGCTATGGAGGAGGGTGTTGATTTTGCTTTTAACTCATCTCCAAAAGAGATTATACAAGATGAGAGTGGTAATGCTATAGCTGTAGAAATCATCAAAACAACTCTTGGTGCTAAAGATGAATCTGGTCGTCAAAAAATGGAAGAGATAAAAGGTAGTGAGAGTAGAGTTAATGCTGATATTATTATTATGTCTTTAGGTTTTGACCCTGAAGTTCCTGCATTTTTAGCTGAAAACGGAATTGAGACAAATTCTTGGGGTGGTGTTATCATAGATGAGCAAACACATGAAACAACTACTTCAGGTATCTATGCTGGTGGAGATTGTTATAGAGGTGCAGACTTAGTTGTAACGGCTGCTTATGATGGTCGTGAAGCTGCTAAGAGTATAGTAAAAGTGTTACTTAAGTAGCGTTGATTTTCCTCTTATCTTAAAAGATAGGGGGATTAGTTTATTTGTAAAAAATGGTTTGCATCTTTTATATATGTTACACTGGCCATTTTTAAGAAAAATTCTCTT
>JAADDU010000175.1 GCA_013153755.1 Campylobacterota bacterium
AAAATGAAATCAAAAAACTAAATAAAAAGATTCCACATCTAAAAAACTATCTCGAAGCTGCAAAACCAGTAATAGAGAGTAAACTTCTTATGCAAAAACTAAAAGAAACATCTTTAAAAGATGGTATGACTGGACTTTATAATAGAAGATTTTTAGAAGAGTTTATAGAAAAATTTATGAGTCAAGCAAATAGAAATCAAGACACATATCATGTTTTAATGCTTGATGTTGATTTATTTAAAGAAGTTAATGACACTTATGGTCATGATGTTGGAGATATGGTTATCATAGAGATTAGTAAACTTTTACAAAAACATATCAGAAATTCTGATATAGCTATAAGATATGGTGGAGAAGAGTTTATAGTCATGCTTCAAAAAGCAACAGATGAAGGAGCAATGATGGTTGCAGAAAATCTTCTTAGTAAATTCTCAACCACTAAGTTTAATGTTGGAGGAGGAAAAAGTATATCTAAAACCATAAGCATAGGTATATCAAAATTTCCAACAGATAGTGATAGTATTTGGAAATGTATAAAGTATGCTGATACTGCATTATATCATGCTAAAAGAACGGGAAGAAATAAGATAGTTGAGTTTAAAATGGAGATGTTTGATAAAGATAACGAATAAAAAGACAACACAAAGTTGTGTTGTCTTTTAACTTACATAGAACAAGCACTCACACCAGGAGGAGTTGTTGGTTGAACTGATTCATTACTAACACCACCATTTGCATTTATACTCTCTATAGTAGCCCAGATAGATTCAGAAGCTTTCATATATCTTTTAGAACTCTCAGAGTTTGGAGCAACAAAAGTTATAGGCTGACCAGTATCTCCACCCTCTCTAATACTAGGCTCGATAGGTATCTCTGCGATTATCTCTGCATCAAACTCTTTAGCCATAGGTCCTGATGTACCTTTACCAAAAATATCATACTCTACACCAGTATCTGGAGCGATAAACCCACTCATATTTTCAACTATACCAGCTATAGGGATATTTAATTTTTTAAACATATCAAGTGAACGACGAGAATCATCTATAGAAACAGCTTGAGGAGTTGTTACAGTTAAACCAGCAGTAACAGGAACACTTTGAGCTAAAGTAAGCTGAGCATCACCAGTTCCAGGAGGCATATCTATAACTAAAACATCTAAGTTTGACCATAAAATATCTCTTAAAAATTGCTCAATAGCCTTCATAATCATAGCACCACGCCACATTAAAGACTGACCTTCTTCCATAAGTGACCCCATAGACATAACTTCAAGTCCATAAGCTTTTATAGGTAAAACTTTATTACCATCAACTTCTGGTCTAACACCATCTATACCTAACATACGAGGGATATTTGGACCATAAATATCTGCATCTAAAAGACCAACTTTAAGACCCATTTTTGCTAAAGATATAGCAACATTTACAGATGTTGTTGACTTACCAACACCACCTTTACCAGAACTTACCATCAAAAAGTTTTTAACTTGTGGAGTTATATTTTTACTTTTTGGTTGTGCATTTGTCTCTGGCATCTTTGGTGCTTGAATCTTTGGTGTAACATTTGTAGCACCAACTGCTTTTAACTCTTTTGTAGCATCGTCAAAAATTTGTTGTGCCACTTCTGGAGCTGATGAAGTAATCTCTACATTAAAGCTAACATCACTGCCATTTATCTCAATATTATTCACAAATCCAAAAGTTACTATATCTTTGGTAAAACCAGGATACATAACTTTTGAAAGAGCTGATTTTACAATCTCTTGGGTCATATATATTTTCCTTTGTTTTGAATTTAATTTTCTGATTATATCTAAATAAGACAAATAAAGTCTTATTTAGTGTCAATTTTTAATTAGCTTCTGCTAACTTTGCTTCATCTGCTATCTTTTGGATAGCTTCTGGGTTATCCATGATGTCTTGAGTTATCTTGTATGAACAAAATTTAGGTCCACACATAGAACAAAATTCTGCTTCTTTAAAAACTTCTTGAGGAAGTGTTTCATCGTGGTATTCCCTAGCTTTCTCACCATCTAATGCAAGTTCAAACTGTTTTTCCCAGTTGAAATTATATCTTGCATCACTCATCTCATCATCTATATCTCTAGCACCTTTACGACCTCTTGCAATATCTGCAGCATGAGCAGCTATCTTATAAGCTATAATCCCCTCACGAACATCATCTGCGTTTGGCAAACCTAAATGCTCTTTTGGTGTAACATAACATAACATAGAAGCTCCATGCCATCCACCAACTGCTGCACCTATAGCACTGCTTATATGATCATACCCAGCAGCTATATCTGTAACAAGTGGTCCAAGGATATAAAAAGGTGCTTCATGACAAAGTTCTCTTTGGAGTTTCATATTTCTTTCTATCTGATTTAGTGGAACATGCCCTGGACCTTCTATCATCACTTGAACATCTTTTTCCCACGCTCTAAGAGTAAGCTCACCAAGAACTTTTAACTCACCTAGTTGTGCATCATCACTTGCATCTGCCAAACAACCTGGACGAAGAGAATCACCTAAAGAAAGTGCAACATCATACTTAGCACAGATATCTAATATCTCATCATAAGCACTATAAAAAGGGTTTTCTCTATGATAGTGCATCATCCAAGCAGCCATTAAAGAACCACCACGACTTACAATCCCCATCTTTCTTTTAGCAATTTTTGGCATAGTTTCAAGTAAAAAACCAGCGTGAATCGTAAAGTAACTAACACCTTGTTGAGCTTGACGCTCTAAAACCTCAAGCATAACTTCTATGCTTAAGTCTTCTATTTTATTTCCTACATCATGTAATATTTGATAGATAGGAACTGTACCAATAGGGATTTTTGAGGCTTCTATTACTGCTTTTCTAATCTCATCTAAATCACCACCAGTACTTAAATCCATCGCTGTATCAGCTTTGTAATGTTGAGAAACTTGAATCTTTTCTATCTCCCCTTGTACATCAGATGCTATAGCAGATGAACCTATATTTGCATTGATTTTACATTTAGATGCGATGCCTATTGCCATTGGCTCTAATGATGTATGGTTCACATTTGCAGGGATAATCAACCTACCTCTAGCAATCTCACTTCTTACAAGTTCAGGAGACAAATCTTCTACTTTTGCGACATATTCCATTTCCTCTGTGATTATGCCTTTTTTTGCATAATACATTTGAGTTCTAACAGAATCATTTTTACGCTTTTCTACCCATGATTTTCTCATAGTTTCTCCTAAAAAAATTTATATAGTATATGGAAATATAATCAAATAAAATTAATATAAGGTTAAGTGATATGCAACAAAGACATTTTGAAGATACTTTAAATTTGTTAAGTTTACAAAAGCTTTAAAAGTGTATAATTTCGTAACACTTTTAAGGATAGGAGTATATTTGGTTGATTTGACACTTATTTTACTTGCTGCAGGTAGTTCTAACCGCTTCCAGAGCGATGTTAAGAAGCAGTGGCTAAGGATTGGACATGAGCCATTATGGCAATTTGTTGCCAAAAAGTGTGTAGAAACTAAACTTTTTGATAAAATCATCATAACCTCTTCTAAAGAAGATATTACATTTATGAAAAACTATGATTCTTTTACTTTTGTAGAAGGTTCAACTACCAGACAAAAATCATTAAACAACGCTTTAAAAGAAGTACAAACAGAGTATGTTTTAGTAAGTGACATAGCAAGAGCTTGCATAGATAAAGAGTTTTTAGAACAAATCATCTCAAAACAAGGTCAAGCTGATTGTATTGTTCCATACCTAAAGGTTAGTGATACTGTAGTTTATGAAGACAAAACTATAGATAGAGAAAAGGTAAAAAGGGTACAAACACCTCAATTATCAAAAACATCTATCTTAAAGAGTGCATTAAATAGTAACATAGAATACACTGATGAGAGTAGTGCTATAGTTGCAAATGGTGGAACAAGGGAATTTATAGAGGGCAAGGAAGATGCAAATAAGATCACTTTTATACAAGATTTAAACTCTCTTAAATGCCTAAGTAAACCATCCGATAACACCTTAAGTGGAACTGGATTTGATGTTCATGCTTTTGATGATAATGAAGTTATGTATCTAGGTGGTATAAAGATAGATGCAGATTTTGGATTTAAAGCACATAGTGATGGTGATGTAGCTATTCATGCACTTATAGATGCACTACTTGGTGCATCTGGCATGGGTGATATAGGGGATATGTTTCCAGATAGTAGTGATGAGTTTAAAGATATAGATTCTAAGATACTACTACAAAGAGTTGTAAAAAATATATACAATTTTGGGTTTATTATAGTTAATGTTGATATAACTATAGCTGCACAAACACCACGAATAGGAAAATACAAACTACAAATGAGAAAAACAATCGCTAACATTTTAAGATGCGATAGCTCAAGAGTAAACATAAAAGCTACAACAACTGAAAAGCTAGGCTTTATAGGTCGAAGTGAAGGTGTTGGAGTGATTGCAAATGCAAATTTAAAATATTTTGATTGGACAAAAATTTGAAGATATTAATTATAGAAAATGAAGTTTATTTGGCACAGAGTATTGCCACTAAATTAGGTGAGTTAGGTCATATTTGTGAGATGTGTACATCAACAAAAGATGCAATAAAAAGTAATACTTATGATGTTGTACTACTATCTACAAATATAAATGGTCAAGATTTTAATCCCGTTATAGAAACTTTTAAAAATGCCATAATCATACTGATGGTTTCGTATATATCAAATGACACTGTATCTAAGCCTCTATCAGCAGGTGCTAAAGACTATATACTAAAACCATTTATGATAGAAGAACTAATTAGAAAGATAGACCACTATCAAGATTATGAAAAACTTAAAAAAAGAGATAAAGCATATAAAAAATACTTAACTCATTCTTTTTCAACTATTACAAATGATTATGACCATAACAATATAGAATTACCTATATTTATCTCATCATCATTTCAAAAACACTCAGATGCTTTTGCTTTTGAACATGCTTATGAAAAAAATCTACCTATCCATTTTATAACACTAAGCGACCCAAAAGCTATAAATGAGATAGAATCATTAAATCAAGATGCAATCATATATATCATAGACTATCAACTACTAAAAAAAGCAGATAAAAAAACTTTTTGTACAGTGATAGAAAACAAAAAAGTCATAGTTTCAAGTACAGATAAGATAGAAGATGTAGAACATAAAGTTCTTGAGATAAAATGTGAAAACAACATCTTTGACCAAGGCGATATACTACCTATAGAGGACTATGTTAAATATATAGTCTTAAACTATCAATATAAATTCCCAGATATAGAACTATCTAAAAAACTAGGTATAAGCCGTAAAAGTTTGTGGGAAAAACGAAAAAAATATGACATCATCAAGAAAAAATAAAACTATACTCATAGACAAAGAAGCAGCTTACGCATTGGAGCTTCTAAAAGATGGTTTACTAAATCCTGCAACCTCTTTGATGAACTCAAAAGAGGCTCAAAATGTTTTAAAAACAAACCTCATAAATGGTAAAACATTTCCTTTTCCTTTTATGCTTGCACCATCTGGCAAAAGAAACAAAAAAGTTTTAAACTCTCTTAAAAAAGGTGATGAAGTCACCATACTACTTGAGAAAAAACCATTTGCTACACTTATAGTTGATGAAGTTTTTAAAATAAACAAGAACAATAGAGTAAGGCAAATATATGGTACAGATGACTTAAGTCACCCTGGTGTTGCATCAACTATGAGCAGGCTTGGTTCTCTTGCTATATCTGGTGAGTATGAACTTATAAACATGCCAACAAACAAAAACAGACAGCTTATAAAAACTGCTAAAAAAAGAGTTCATGCAAAACACACAACTGCACTTGTTATGTCAGCAAACCCTCTGCATCGTGCACACGAAAGGCTTATAAGACAATCTTTAGAGAACACTGATTTACTTATTATTTTTTTACTAAAATCATCATCAGAAGATAATCTTTCATACGAAATAAGAAAAAAATCATTAAAATTTTTTATAGACAATTTCTTAACTAAAAACCGTGCCATCATAGTACCTTTAGAAAACAGTTATATCTTTGCTGGTTATAATGAGATAATCTTAGATGCAATAGTCGCAAAAAATTATGGTTGTAATAGATTAACTATAGGTAGGAACCATGCTGGTCTTGGGATGTTTTATGATTGTCACTCAAATAAATCTATTATAGATAAAGTTATAGGTATAGATATAGAGATAAATATAGCTTGTGAGTATGTTTATTGTGATAAATGTACAACTCTTGTGAGTAAGAATACTTGTCCACATGGGCAACATCATCAAATATCTTATAGAGCAGATTCTATATTAGAACTTTTAGAGCTTGGTTTACTACCACCGACGATACTCATAAGAAAAGAGATATCTGCACAAATACTATCTGAACTATTTCCAAAAAGGTTTAAAAACCTAGAAAAACTCTACTATGACATCCTCCCTGTTGAGGGACTTTTAGAAGAGCATACAGAATCAGATTTTTACTTGGAGCTTATGAAGCTTTACCAAACAACATCATTAACATAAC
>JAADDU010000119.1 GCA_013153755.1 Campylobacterota bacterium
ACTTGGTTAGCAACATGTTCTCCCATGTTATCGTTTAGTCTTCTGCCTGCTAAGATGATTTCTGGGGTATAACCTATCTCTTGAGCCTTATGTGTAAGGTAGTATGGATCTACTCCTATACAGTGTCCACCTACAAGTCCTGGTTTGAACTTTAAAAAATTCCATTTTGTTCCAGCAGCTTCTAAGACTGCGTTCGTATCTATCCCTAACTTATTAAATATAATAGAAAGTTCATTTACAAATGCAATATTTAGGTCTCTTTGTGTGTTTTCTATAACTTTTGCAGCTTCTGCTACTTTTATAGTTGGAGCTAGATGAGTTCCTGCTGTTATGATACTTTTATAAAGTTCATCTACTTTTTTTGCAACTTCTGGAGTGCTTCCGCTTGTAACTTTTAGTATCTTTGTAACTGTATGTTCTTTATCACCAGGGTTTATTCTCTCAGGAGAGTATCCACAGAAAAAGTCTTTGTTAAACTTCATACCTGAAAATTTTTCAAGAACTGGTACACATTTTTCTTCTGTACATCCAGGATATACTGTACTTTCATATATGACTATGTCATCTTTCTTTAAAACTTTTCCTACAGTTTCGCTTGCTTTTATCAGTGGAGTGAGATTTGGTCGTTTATGTTCATCTATAGGTGTTGGGACTGTAACTATGTAGATATTGCACTCTTTTATATCATCTATACTTGTAGTAAATTTTATACCATTGTCCAGTGCTTCTTGGAGTTGCTCTGTAGATAACTCTAGTGTTCTATCTTCTGCACGGTTTAGTTCATCTATACGATCTTGATAGATGTCTAAACCTGTTACAGCATATTTTTTTGCAAATTCTGCTGCTAGTGGCAAGCCTACATAGCCTAAGCCGATGATTGCTAGTTTAGTTGACATAAAAAACCTTAAATTTGATCTTAATGATTATTATAGCATAAGATAACTATGAAAAAAGTAGGGGGATTTTTTTTTAATAATAGTGCAACGCTGAAGCATTGTCTCCAAATTCACTCACGGAGACCATACTTTAATGTGGTACAAAATGCAAAGCTAAAGCATTGCCTCCGGAGACTGTACTTTAGTGTGGTAAAACTTAAGTATAAAGTTAATTTTTTTCGTTAGAGATATATGTAAAGTATACATCTCTAAGTCGCAAGATATGTTTTCTTATATATGATTCTGTAAGTCTGTTCCTATTTAAAAATCTATCTTCTATCTCAAATCCTGTATCAGGATTTCTAGCTCCACCAGGTTTTAGTGCGTTTACACTATCATCTGATCGTACAACTGACCTAATTTGATAAGAAAAGTCATTTGAACCTTTAAATTGAATATATCTATTGTCAGCTACTCTTCTAGGAGTGAGTGGCAACTCAAAACCTATACCGATATATTCAGCTGTAGTATTTTGATAGAAGAGTCTTATAAGTGTTTCTCCAAAATATCTTTTTAGTTGTAGATCAAAACCATTATCTTGGTTATAGTATGTTCCTCCAGTAAGTTCTACTATCGCATCATAATGTGGATCATAGTATCTGTAAGTAGCTAGAGTTATGTTTTTGGTATCATCTGTATCTTGATCTTTGAGATAACCAAGTTTGAGTCTAAAAGTATGGTTGTTATATGTGTATGATATATTATCAAAACCGCCTGTTTGATCTTCATATAAACCAAGACTTAAGATATTAATAAAATTTCCAAATATACTACTATAATGAAGTAACATACTATCTAATTGGTTACCTTCATCATATCGAGCAAATGGTTTACCATCTTTAAAGTTTTCACTTTTTAAGAATGGAAGATCATACATAATACCTAGATCAAAACCTTTATAAAGGTTCCAGTGAATATATGGACGAGCCGATAGAAGATAATCATATAGACCTATCTCAGTACCAACAAGTGATTTTAATCCAAAGCCTAATTCTACTCTGGTTTTAAAATAGCTACTGTTTGCATTTTGAACTTTTAGTGGAGTATCTGTAAAGTTTGTGTTAACTCGTAGTGAATTGTCAAACTCTATCAAACTTCTTTCTGAAAGATCTTTTATAAATCTTTTATATTTATCAAGATCACCTAATACTTTTTTTACTTTTAAATTACTTTTTTTGATAACTATCTCAAATGTATGGTAAGGTAAATCAAGCTCAACCATATATCCTAAAATTGCACCAAGAGCATCTATCTCATTGTGATCAAATATATTGTTTTCATAGGCAACATAGATTTTTGATGGTGTATCACCGATATCAATATTTTCAAATCCAAAATTTACCAATTTCTCTTTTAATAGTTCTATAGTATTACTATTTACAACAATGGAATTATTAGTAACAGGTGTTGGAATATATTCAACTGTAGAGCTTGGTTCTTTATACTCTTGTATTGAATGATGTTTGATGCCTAAGTTTATTTTAAAATTTAGAGCTAGACTTGTCTTATCTTTTTTATCATCAAGATTTGTTTTTGCCATAAATGATATTTGACCAAATTTAAAAAAATCTGTAGGTGTTGTAACTTTTAGTCCTAGATGTGACTCTTGTGAATCATACTCTGTTAAAAGATAAAACCAATCATTTGCTTTAAGTTCAGCACCTGCAAAAAAACCATCAAGTCTATCTGAGCCAAAACCAAAACCAACTGTACCTCTAAAAAAAGCATACTGTTTTGTAGCAACTATGTATTTTGCTTGATAACGATTAGCATCACCACCAACATCTTGCATACCAAATGCAAGTTTGGGAAGATATTTATGATAAAAAGGTATTTGATACTTAAAAGAGGCGGATAAATCACGATCTAAAAAGTCATATTGTCCTGGTGGATTTTTATATTCAATATTTGCTAATCTTCCTGTTATCTCCAGATTTGGCAAAAAACCAAAGTTTACAAAGTAGTGTTGTGCTGTATACTCATCTCTACTATCCCTAACTCTTGTAGCATCTACTTGATTTGATATTTGAAATTCTACTTTACTATCTTCTATAACTTCTGCAGTTGGTATATTTATAATTCCTGTATAACCTTGATAACTGGTTGAATGTGAAAAACTATCAGCAGACAATATACAAAAAGAGAGCGAAGCAAGATAGAAGTATTTGAACATAAAATAACCTTTTGATATTAATTTATAGATTATATCATATCATAATTGAATAATTTAGGACAATTTTTTTCATAGTTAATTAAACTATTTTAATTAATTAAATTAATTATGAAAAGTGATTGATATTTAAGTTTTAGTTAAGAGGGTATTTCGTACAATGCAAAAAAATATGATAACAAAAGGAGTTATTTATGTATAAAAAGTTATTTGCTTTACTTGTTACAGCTATGATAGTCATTGGTTGTAATAGTAGTAGTACTGAAGAGATTAAGATGGTTCTTGAAAGCCTTGGATCTGAGCAAAATATCACAACAGATGCTAATGGTTTGACAAAAGAAGTAAAAATTGATGTTCTGGGTACTGTTAATATAGACGGTACGAAGGCAAAAACTGCTTCACTTACTATACCAGAAGGTCAGAAATTAAGAGATGCAAACGGACAGGATGCTTGTACAGAGGATAATCCATGCTCAATTACTGCTGAACAAAAGTGTGCAAAAGAAGTTTCTGACTGTAGTAAAACTGAATGGAGAAATCTTGTATCATCTGTTCCAGATGTAGGAGCTGATCAGGTTGTTTTATATGCCGGTACATTAGATATTACTGAAGGTAGTGGTGTTTTAACTAACTGTGGTATGCAGGTAACTATAGAAGTTCCATATTGTGGTTATATTGAAGGTGGACCTAGAGAAAATAATCTTTATGGTATTCCAAACTGTGCTACTATGAAAGTCTGGGTTACAGATGCATGTGGAAATGATGGGAAGTGGGTAACTGCTACTGTATCTACAAACTGTGGAGCAGATCAAAGAAGAACAATTACTATCACTGTAGATTCTCTTCCTGCACATATTGTGATGTTTGTTCCTATGGATAAAGATAGTGATTATTTTTCAGGTGCTTCTTGGTAGAAGTTATTATTGATATACTTATAGAGGTTTGTGTTTTTTAACGCAAACCTCTTCTTTAACAAGGTTTAAAACCTTACCTCCTATATTAAAATCAAATACACTTTATCTTTATAATTTAAACTTGGCACACTTCCTGCTACTTCATTAATGTAAATAAAATATTTTTCATTAAGAAGGAGGAATCGTTTATGAAAGCGATGAAGTGGGTTATATACATAACTATAACATTACTGTTAATTGGTTGTGGTGATGGTGGCAGTACTACAGAAAAACTTTCTGTAAAAGGTGATGAAGTTAGTAATACTTCTCAACAAATAGAGACAGATGAAAGTGGCTATACATCAGAAGAAGTTGATGTAGAAGTTGTTAGTAATTCAACTGGTTTAAAAGTATTGGAAGTTGAGGTTCCGGAAGAAACTGCGATAGTTCAAGAGGATACTATTTTACTTGGTGATTGGAATATGAGTGTAACTCATTATACAGCAGGTGAGACAACAAATGCATGTTCTCGTATAGAAGTGGAGAAAAATGGCCGAACATATAAAGGTATATTATCAGCATCAATGGATATAAATATAACAGCAAGTCCTGAAAGAACAACAAAAGCCTCTAGATGTGATAATTGTTCATTTGAATCATTAGAGACAACTGAGGCTATACTTGGCATGAAAGTAAGAGTTAAAGTACCAGATGAGGTTGTAGACTCTCAAACAGGTGATATTTATAAAAATAATAATTGTCAAGTTACAATGGTATTTATAAATCCTGGTCAGTGTGAATCAGGAAGCTATCCAGATGGTATTCAACCACAATATATTAGAGTAAAAAATGGTTATGCAGAATTTTTAATTTATGGACCAAATGTTCATATTGTAACTTATTTAGGACTTGATTGTTGTATACCTGAACCGGTTAATCTTTCAGGTGGAAGTTGGTAAGACTAAAAGGTTTGAGTTTCTAAAACTCAAACCCTCCGCCTGCACCTTTATTCATGCTTTGATATACCGCGTTTACATATTTTTTTCTTATTTCACAACCTATAACATGTTTGCATTTCATACATGATTTTACATTATTGTTTTTTTGACATGTTTTTAACTCTACTGTAGACTCTTGAAGTTTTTGTTCATAAATATCTGGTGTTTTCATACTATGCTCCTCCATATGTCTTTTTTACTCGATCTATCTCATTTTTTGAGCCAAAAAAGCAAGGTGTTGTATCATGGATATGCTCAGGTATTAGATCTAAAAGTCTCTTTTCTCCATCTATCGCTTCTCCTCCAGCTAACTCATAAATATGTGCAAATGGAAATACTTCAAATGTCATCCTTAGTTTTCCTTTTGGCACATCGCTTGTTGCAGGGTATGAAAATAGTCCACCGCCTTTTAGTAGTATCTGATGTAGATCAGGAACCATTCCACCACTATATCTTAGGCGATATCCATCAGCAAATATTGCATCTATCATCTCTTTGTGATGAGGAAGCCAGTTTTTTTGTGTTCCACCAGGTGCGTTTAGTTTTCCCTGCTCATTTAAGTTTATGATTTGTATAAAATTAAATTCATCTTTGTCATTTAGTCTGTACATCTCAACTCTACCGTCATATCCGATAACCATCTCAACTCTAGGACCATAAACAACATAAACTGATGCTTTAAGATTTTTCCCACTATAGTCATCTCTGTATATACCAAATATAGAACCAACACTTAGATTTACATCTGCTAAACTTGAACCATCTAGTGGATCATATCCTATTAAGTATTTTCCATCTTTGTTTAGAACTTCTACATGCTCTTTCTCTTCGCTGGCAAGTTCTTTGACGCTTGATATTTTTGAAAACTCCTCTTCTATGATAAGGTCACTTTTGATGTCAAGTTTTAGTTGAACATCACCGGTTGCATTTTGGTTTTGTGAGTAACCTGTATCATCATTTTCTATGGCATGTCTGATTCTGATAGCTGAGCGTTTTATCGCATCAAAAATTTCAGTCATTTAATATCCTTTACATTTTTAGCATGAATTTTAATCCACTCAATAACCGCTAATGGGTCATTTAGATCCAATAACTCTATATTTTGTGGTATTTCATATTTTTGTATATCGACACTTTCATCAATCGCTATTGCATTTGAGTGTGGAAAATAGCTTTGGTCAATTTCATTTCTAAATATAGCTATGCGTGGAAGTGGAAGCGTTTTTAGACCTTCAACTAAAAGTATTTCAAACTCCCCAAGCATATCTATGATCTCTTTTAAGTCTCTTGATTGTTTGGAAAAATATGTGGTTCTAGTAGGCGAAACTACAACTGTCTCAGCACCTGTAGCAGAAAATTTGTAACTATCTTTACCTTCTACATCAAACTCTGCTTTATCTTTTGGATCGTTTTTTATGATCGCTACTTTATGATCTTTTATCAATATTTTTGCTATTTTCTCTATTAGTGTTGTTTTTCCACTGTTTGAGGGACCTGTAAATGCTACGGCTATCTGTTTCATGTTCATCTTTGTAAGAAATTTATTAA
>JAADDU010000096.1 GCA_013153755.1 Campylobacterota bacterium
GTCGTCTTCGTCCACTGCATACGGATGCAGTTGCGTTTGGTTTTACAGTAAGTGGTATTTTTGCTACTTGGTTTTATGTTGGTCAAAGGGTGCTAAAAGTATCTATGGCTGAATCTAAGTTTTTGATGTTTATTGCTAAACTTCAATTTGTGTTATACATAGTAACAGTGGCAGCAGTTGTTGTTTCATTGTTCATGGGTATAACAACTTCAAAAGAGTATGCTGAATTTGAGTGGCCAATTGACATCGCTATCGTTGTTGTATGGGTACTTTGGGGTGTTAGTATTTTTGGTCTTATCGGGATTAGAAGAGAAAAATCACTTTATATCTCTGTTTGGTACTATATTGCTACTTTCTTAGGTGTGGCTATGCTTTACCTATTTAACAATATGGAAATACCTACATACTTTGCTTCAGGTGGACATGGTTCTATCATTCACTCTGTTTCTGCATATGCTGGAACAAATGATGCGATGGTTCAATGGTGGTATGGTCATAATGCAGTTGCATTTGTATTTACTGTGCCTATTATCGCTATGATTTACTACTTTTTACCAAAAGAATCTGGTCAAGCTATTTATAGTTATAAATTATCTTTACTTTCATTCTGGGGTCTAATGTTTGTATATCTATGGGCTGGTGGTCACCACTTGTTATTCTCAACTGTTCCAGATTGGATTCAAACTATGGGTTCAGTTTTTTCAGTTGTACTAATTTTACCATCTTGGGGTTCAGCTATTAATATGCTTCTAACTCTAAAAGGTGAGTGGCAACAAGTTGCATCATCTCCATTGATTAAGTTCTTATTATTAGCTTCAACTTTCTATATGTTCTCAACACTAGAAGGTCCAGTTCAAGCAGTTAAATCAGTTAATGCTATTGCACACTTTACTGATTGGATTCCAGGTCATGTTCATGATGGTACTCTTGGTTGGGTTGCATTTATGATTATAGCTTCTACGCTACACATGGCACCTCGTATCTTTAAAAGAGAGATATACTCAAAAAGTCTATTAACTGCACAGTTTTGGACTCAAACATTAGGTATTGTTTTATACTTTACAAGTATGTGGATTGCAGGTATCACTCAAGGTATGATGTGGAGATCTCATGATGAGTATGGTAACTTAGCTTACTCTTTCATGGATACAGTAAATGTTCTACACCCTTACTATACACTACGTGGTATAGGTGGTTTCTTATTCTTAGTTGGTTTATTTATGTGGGCTTATAACATAATCAAAACTACATCTGCTCGCCCTGTTGAAGAGTCTGAGCTACATTCTGCATCGCCTATGGGCGCATAAGAGGAGGATTATATTATGTTTCATTGGTTAGAAAAAAATCCGTTTCTTTTTGCGGTAGGTGTATTTTTAACGATTGCTTTTGCTGGTTTGGTTACTATTATTCCAAGTTTTGCACAAACATCTCGTCCAGTAATTGGTACAACTCCTTACTCTACATTAGAGTTAGCAGGTCGCCATGTATATATTAAAAACAGTTGTAATGCTTGTCATTCACAACTAGTTCGTCCTTTTAAGGCTGAAACAGACAGATATGGTCACTACTCTTTAAGTGGTGAGTATGCTTATGATCGTCCATTTCTTTGGGGTTCAAAAAGAACTGGTCCAGACTTGATGCGTGTTGGTAATTATAGAACAACTGAGTGGCATGAAAACCACATGATGAATCCTTCTAAAATTGTTCCAAACTCAATCATGCCAGGTTATGCATGGATGTTCAAAAACTTAGCTGATGTTGAAACTGCTTATGCAGAACAATTAACTGTTGCTAGCTTTTTTGGTGTTCCATATAATAAACCTGTTCCTATGAAAGATGGTTCTACTAAAGTTGTTAAAATGGGTGCAGATTCTGCAGAAGCTCATGCTCTTGCGTTGGCTGAAGCTAAGCAAATAGCAGCTGATATGAAAAATCAAGATGTAAAAGACATGGTTGCTCAGGGTCAAATTCCTGAAATTGTTGCTCTTATTGCATATATGAATAGTCTGAAATAGTAGGAGTTTATAGTGGATATTGCTAATATACAAGGTTATGGATATGTTGCAGCGATGGGTTTTCTTGTCGTGGTTCTTTATGCATATATATACCATTTGTACACAAAAAGAAAAAATGCAGATGGTCTTGATTATGAAAAGTATAGCGATATGGCACTAAAGGATGATCTTTTTGACACTCCGGTGGCTAAAAGATCTGTGGATAAAAAGAAATAGGAGAGATATATGAATAAGCTTTATCTAGGAGCAATAGTTGTAACAGCACTAATGCTTTTTGCAACATATGTATCATTTGACTTTAAACATGGTGCGAGTGATATTGTAAATCAGCTAGCTATATTGGGTGCGGTTATCTTAGTAATCGCTACAATATTTGTAGTTGTAAAATATGTTCGCCAGATGCAGACTGATACTGCTACTGGTGATTTAATGGAAGATAATTGGGATGGTGTTGGCGAGTATAACAATCCTGTTCCTATGGGATGGGCAGTTGTTTTCATGGGTACGATAATCTGGGGTATGTGGTACTATACTATAGGTTATCCTGTAAATGCATACTCACAAATTGGTGAATACAACGAAGATGCAGCAGCACTAAATGCTAAATTTGAAGAAAAATACAAAAACCTTGATGGTGAAGAACTTGTAAATATGGGTGAATCAGTTTACCTATCTAACTGTTCTGCGTGTCATGGTTTAAGTGCTGATGGTATGGACGGTCAAGCTGCAAATCTTAACCAAAGAATTGAAGCTTCTGTTGTTAAGCATGCTGTTGAAAATGGCTCAAATAACCATCTTTTAGGTATGGAAATGCCAATGCCAGATCGTAATGGACTTTTCAATGCTAATACTGGTGCACTAATCACAGATGCAGAGATAGATGCAGTAGCTTCTTATGTTGCTAATGGTATGAGTGGTGCTGGTGCTGATGTATTTGCTGGAACTTGTTCAGCTTGTCACGGTCCAGATGGTAAAGGTATGGAGATGGTTGCTCCAAATATCAGAACTTATGATTCTAAATTAGTTGTTAATGTTATCCAAAACGGTAAAAAAGGTGCTATCGGTACTATGCCTAAGATGACTGTACTTAACAAGAAACAAGAAGAAGCAGTTGCTGCTTATGTTCAAAGTATAAGTAAATAAGGAGTTTAATATGAATGAAAATAGAAGTATATTTGCTCTTGATGGCATAACTGGAATGTTGATTGCAACGCTTTTGCTACTTAGTATCTTAGCTGGTCTTACAGTTTGGAGTTTTGGAGTTCAAAAAAGTAGTGCAACTAAGTTTTATAAAGTTGTAGATGAGCAATCAATTAAAATGCGTAGTACAGATAGTGCTACTAAGCATATGATTGATGTAAACTAAGGAGCCTTAAATATGGAAAAAATAATTGCATGGTCTCTAGTTGTAATGGCTATATATACACTTTACGCGGTGGTAACACCTAATCACCTATTCGTAGGTTAGGAAAATTCATTGAGTTTTTCAAGAGGGCTAGCGGCCCTCATCCTCATCATATTTTTTCAAAATATTTTACTAGCAGATAACTATTTATATAAAGATGAAGTTTTAAACAATCCAAAGTTTAGTGCAGATGTAGATAAACTTGGAAGTGAACTTTATGAAAAAACAGGCATAAAATTAAAACTTGTTTGTATCAAAAAGTTTGAACCGTATAAAAATATATTAGAGTATGAAAAGAGTATTATAGGTGATTTTAAAGAACCTACGATTTTACTGACTTTTTCAGAATTAGATAAAAAAGTAGATATATATGTAAACGATACATCTTTATATAAGTATTTTGACAGAGAACAAGTGTTGAGTCCTGCTGCTTCTTTTGCTCAGGCTTTTGTAATTGCAGTAACTAGTAGTAGTAGTTTTGATAATTTCATAGCACATCTAACAAATTATGGTGGTACTATACTACCTCTGATCGGGTTAAAAACAAAAAAGTTTGAAATCTTAGGTATGTATAGTGCTGCTTTATATAATGGATACTCAGATATTGCTGAACAAGTTGCATCTGCTAAAAATATCTCACTATCAAATGCAGCTGGTAATACAAACAAAAACTTTATCTTTTTTATTAAGATATTATTTTATGGTGTGATACTATTTGCAATACTTCAATATATAAGAAGAAAAATTTATAGGAGAAGTCATCCAGATGAATTTTAGTAACGGAAGAATTTGGCCTTATGCAATAGCAACTATGATAGCTATGGTTTTTGGTTTATGTGTTCATACTGTATATTTAGCTGGACAACTACCTGTTCAAAAAAGTGATATGTATATGACTAGTTATCAAGATGCAGATAAAAATGCAAACCAGCTTATAGAGGCTAGAATCGCTTTTGATAAAAAGTATAAAGTTGAGTATGTGAGTGATAGAATCACATTAAAAGATACAGTATTTAAGTATAAGGTGACAGATTTGGACTCAAATCCTATACCTAATGCTAAAATTAAACTTATGTTAACTCGTCCGAGTGAACATAAATATGATAAAGAGTTAGAAAATCCAAAATATGAAAATGGTATATACTCTTTTGAAGCTATAGATCTACCTGCTAAAGGAAGATGGAATATAATGGCAAAAGTAACTGTAGGTAATTTAAATCGATTTTACAATGTTAAGACAGATACAAGAACTACAAAAGTTATTATTTACTAAAGTATGCATAAAACTACAGTAGTTTTACCCTCAGCTCGTGCCATAAGGCATGAGCAACTTAAAATAGAATCTAACACACTTTTTTTACCAAACTTTATAACTATAAATGAATTTATATCTAAACTTTGCATAGTTAAAGGATTTAAATCTATAGATGAAGATAGAAGAGTTTTACTTTTGCTAGAGGCTTCTGATTTTAATTCATTTTCTACACTTAAAATTCAAAGAAACTTTTTTACTTTTACTAAAAATAGTGCTTATATATTTAATTTTTTTAGTGAGTTAAGTGCTGAGCTTTATGATATGGACAATCTTGAGAGTGCAGATATCTATGGGGAATATGAAGAGCATCTAAGTATATTAAAAGAGCTTTATAAAAGGTATGAAAAGTTATGTTTTGAGCAAAAGGTATTAGATAAGATATTTTTACCAAAACTTTATGAGTTTAATGAAGCATATATAAATTTACATAAACAAATAGAGATAAATATAGATGGTCATCTGACAAATTTTGAGTTTGAATTACTTCAAAAGTGTTGTAAATTTAGTAGTGTTAAACTTATATTTAGTACTTCTAAATTTAATATAAAAATGCAAAATAAATTTTTAGATATGGGTATAAAACTTGAAAAAGGTTATAACTATACTATCTCATTAAATACAAAAGAGATACTTTGTAAAGAGCTAAGAGTTAAAAACAAAGACATAGTTTGTGAATCTTTTAGTGAATCTGTTTTACAGATAGCTTTTATAAAACAAAAACTATATGAGTCTATAAAAGATGGATATAAAGCACAAAATATTGCAGTGATATTACCAAACGAGAGTATGGCACAAAAGTTAAAAAGTTTTGATATAAAATCTAATTTTAACTTTGCTATGGGAGAATCATTTTCCCATAGTATGCTATATAAAAAACTTAATGCATCCACAAAGCTTCTAAACCAAAAAACACAGGAAAATTTTGCTAGAATTGAGTCAATGGGTGATGAAGCATATATAGAATTAGCTCCAAATTGGCATAAAAATATCTTAGAATTTGATTTGATTGAGTTTTTACAAAACTATAAAAATTCATTTACAAACAAAGCAGAAATTAAAATCTTTGATGAGGAGTTATATAGTTTTTCAAAAATATTAAGATACCTAACTAACATGAGTGTAAAATCTGTTTTAAACCTATTTTTACAAAGGTTATCTCTTAGAAGTCTTGATGATATTATGGGTGGTAAAGTTACTGTTATGGGTGTTTTAGAGAGTCGAAGTGTTGAGTTTGATGTTGCTATCATAGTTGATTTTAATGATAACTATGTACCAAAAAGAAGTAACAAAGATATGTTCTTAAACACTAACATAAGAAAAATGGCAAATCTTCCCACTATGCAAGACAGAGAAAATTTACAAAAACATTACTATGACTTGCTTATCTCTAAGTCAAAAAGAGTATATATCTCTTATGTTGATTCATCCCAAAGCACTGCATCTAGATTCTTAAAAGAGCTAAATATAAAAAAACAAAATAAATACTTGGAGGTAGACTATGCAAAAGTTCTTTTTGATATTTCAAAACATACAACAAAAGATGAAGAAGATATAGTTTTAGAGTATAGCTTTAAAGATAGGGAACTTTCTGCTACAAGGTTAAATATATTTTTAACTTGTAAGCGTAGATACTATTATAGGTATATAAAACACATACAGAGGCATGAAATACCAAAAGATATACCAAAAGAGTATGAGATAGGAAATCTAGTACACAAAGCTCTAAGTAATCTTTATATGAAAAAAAATAGATACACAAGTGTAGTAGAATTAAAAAAAGACTTAGATAAA
>JAADDU010000108.1 GCA_013153755.1 Campylobacterota bacterium
GGTGCGCCCGACACGATTCGAACGTGTGACCGCTGGTACCGCAAACCAGTGCTCTATCCAGCTGAGCTACGAGCGCACACCATTCTCTTTTAAAGAGGGTAGAATTATATCACTTTTAACTTACATTATCATAAAATTTAAGTTATAAAGTAACTTTTTTTAAAATATTTTCTATCTCTTGTTCTTGTATATAAAGTTCATGTGTTTTTTTTACATAAGCATGAAGCATTTTTTTTAAGTCGTTATTTCCTTCTTTGTTAAAGTCTTTTAGCATTTGCTTTTCTAAAAAAACTGCAAACTTATCTTCAACATCAACATCAAATCTGCGACCACCTATCTGTAAGCCTATTTTTTTGCTCATATACCTTAGCCTAAGATACTTTCTATTTTTTCAACTATCTCTTCTATCTCTAAGTCTTTCATCACATTATCTTCTCTTAATTTTTCAATTTCATTCTCTTTAAGTTCTTTTTCAGCTTTTAATGTAACAACCTCAGTGCGTAAAGTGTCTAGTTCCTCTTTGATATTGTTATATTTTTGCATAATCTGAGTAACACTATTATTTAGTTTTTCTATATTTGTTTGATTTTCCATGAAAATTCCCTATCTATTAATATGAACACAATTTTAGCACAAAAGTTATAAGTTATTCTGAAATCAACTTCTCTTCATATATGGATTTAACTTTAAAAGTAATAAGTCTGCTAAAATATTACCAACTAATGTTAAAAATGAGGTTATCATAAGTGTTCCCATAATTACAGGATAATCTCTACTTAGAGCAGACATAAAAAAGAACTGTCCCATACCATCTATACCAAATATAGATTCTAAAATTACACTGCCACCTATGAGACCTGGCAAAGATAAGCCTAAAAGAGTTATGATAGGGGGTAAAAGATTTGGTAAAATATAAAATTTTAAAAGCTGCTTTTCACTAAGTCCTCTTGAAGTTGCAAAATAATAGTAATCACTTTTTAAAATATCAAGAGTTAAAGATCGTATATAAATTATCATGCTACCCAAGCTTACAAATATCATTACGCTTATGGGCATTGTTAAGTGCCATATCATATCTATGTAGTATAAAAATCCAACTTTTTCTTCAACACTATGTAATCCAGCAATAGGAAATAAATCTAGTTTTAAAGAAAAAAATATGATAAAGAGTAATGCCAGATAAAAAGAGGGCATAGAAAAAGATAGAAGTGATAATTGACGAATAAAATGGTCAACTTTTTTATCATAGTTTAATGCTGATTTAATTCCAAGATATATAGAAATCAAAAATACAAAGACAAGTGATATAAAGTTCATCATAAGGGTTATGGGTACTCTTTTTAATATCTCTGTACTAACATCATTACCACTTACAAATGATATACCAAAATTTAAGGTCATCATATTTTCTACCCAATCTATATATTGGAAAAATAAAGATTTATCGAGACCATAAATAGCTTTTAATTGTTGAAGTGTTTCTTTTGTCATATTTGGATTTAGCTCACCAGCTGAAAAAAAACTATTTGGTGCAGAATGTATTGCTAAAAAAGAAATAATAGATATAATAAATAACATAAAAAATATGTAGGAAAGTTTTTTAATAAAAATTGTCATAAAAGATTATAACAAAAAAAATCTATCAAACCCAGATTAGTTTATAAATAATTTGGGTTTGAAAATTTAGTACTAGAAACTAGCACCTAAAGTAACTATAATATTGTCATCTTTACCATCACCATCATAGCCAGCATTTGCTTGATCATAATCCATAACACTGTAAGCTACACTTAACTCAAACTTATCAAATGCTTTTGTAACAGTAGCTGAGTAGTAATTACCAAAGTTGTTTTCATTACCATTTTGCGCATCATCATAAGAACCATAAAGCGTATCTATAGTTATATTCATTGGTAATGGTACAGATATACCAACTTCCCAAGCATCACCTGGCTTATAATCTGTTATCTGATTTGCAACATCGTTTGTATCAACACCAAGGTAGTATTTTGCACTAAGAGAGAGTACATCAAAGTCATAACCAAGTGTTAAAGATGCCTCACCAAAGTTTAATTCATCTGTTTCATTAGGGTACATATATTGGCAATAACCGATATCATAACTAAACTTTCCAATCTCTCCAGCATAACCAAGATAAACATCTATCTCAACAGAAGCTTTTGAATCAAAGTTGATATTTGAACCCCATACACCAGTATAAAAACCTTTATAAGATAAATCAAAACCACCTTGTATAGCTGGAGAATTATCACTTTGAGTCATACCTCTCCATACATAGTTACTTGTTAATGCAACATTTGCACTAACTTCTAGATCTGATTTTACATCCTCAGCATAAGAAAGTGTTGCAACTAATGCAGCTGCTAAACTAAGTTTAATAAATTTCATTTAAATTCCTTCTTTTTATTAATTGAATTATGACATAGGTTAGATATGAAGAAAGAGAGAAACTGATTAATAATTAATCAGTTTATAGTTTTAGTCTCTCATATCCCAAGAAAGAACAGTTTTACCCTCAGGAGATGTCTCAGCAGCTGCCATACCCATGATGTTATAACCACTATCAACATAATGAACTTCACCTGTAACGCCAGATGCTAAATCACTAAGTAGATACATAGCCGAATTTCCAACTTGTGTTGTTGTAACATTTCTTTTTAGTGGAGCATTTGTTTCATTCCAGTTTAGTATCTGTTTAAAATCACCAATCCCAGCAGCAGCTAGAGTTTTTATAGGTCCAGCAGAGATAGCATTAACTCTTTGTCCTTTTTTACCCAAATCAACTGCCATATATCTTACAGTTGACTCTAGTGCAGCTTTTGCAACACCCATGACATTATAGTTAACTATATATTTTGGCCCACCAAGGTATGAAAGTGTTAAGATAGATGCATCATCACTTAAAACAGACTCTAAACGGTTTGTTAAATCTATAAGAGAGTAAACAGAAACATCCATAGCTATAGAAAAAGCTTCTCTAGTTGTTTTTATAAATGGTTGAGATAGTGCTTCTTTTGGAGCAAATGCAACAGAGTGTACTAAAAAGTCAATCTTGCCAAAATCTTTCTCAATCTTAGAAGCTAAAGATGCCATATGCTCTTCATTTGATACATCAAGCTCATACACTTTATCGCTTCCAAACTCTTTAGCTATTGGTTCAACTCTTTTTTTAAGAGCATCATTAAGATATGTAAATGCCATATCTGCACCTTGTTCAGCACATGCTTTTGCTATCCCATAAGCGATTGACTTGTTATTTGCTAGACCTACTATTAGACCTTTTTTACCTTTCATTATCATACATAACCTCCTTAGTTTTCTAAATTTTGTGCTATATTACACATTTTAGCGAAATCTTCTACAATAAGTGAAGCTCCACCAACTAAAACACCATCTACATTATCAATTTTGATTATATCTTCTACATTATTTAACTTTACACTACCACCATAAAGAAGTGGTGCTTTACTTTTTAGTTTTAATGTTTTATGTATAGATGTAACATCATCAAGAGTTGGCGTTAGTCCAGTACCTATCGCCCAAACAGGCTCGTAAGCTATAACTAGATTTTCATACTCTGTATCTATCCCTTCATACTGTGAAAAGATATATTTCATCATACTATCCACGCCACTTTCTCTTACTTCTAATGGCTCACCAACACAATAAAATATCTTATATCCTAACTCTTTGTAAAAGTTAAATTTTTTAGCTATCTCTTCTTGTGATTCACCTAAAACATGTCTTCTTTCACTATGCCCTATGAGTATAGTTTTTATCTCAAATTCATCTAATTGTTCAGTTCCAATCTCTCCGGTAAAAGCACCATTTGAAGTTGCATAAGCATTTTGAGTACCTATATCAAGTTTACCTTTATGGGAGATAAGACTAGAAGTTGCAGGAAAGATTACAACATCTTGAGAAATATCACTTTTTTTTAAAAAATTCTCTAGTGACTCTATATAATTTATAGTTTGACCTCTTGTAAGGTTTGTTTTAAAATTTCCTGCGATAATCATCTCTTAATCCTCTTTAATGATTAATGGTAAAACACCTGGTAGTACTTTACCCTCTAAAAGTTCAAGTGAAGCTCCACCACCAGTTGAGATAAAACTCATCTCATCATCAACACCAACTCTTTGAACCAAATCAGCAGTATCTCCACCACCAACAACAGTAGTTGCATAGCTATCTGCTACAAAGTGAGCTATTTTAGAACTTCCCCTTGCAAATTTTTCCATCTCATAAACACCCATAGGTCCATTCCATAAAACAGTTTGAACATCATTTAATGCTTCTCTATAAAGTCTTACCGTTGCAGGTCCTATGTCAAGCCCCATCCATGCATCTGGAATCTCTTGAGAGGTAACGATTTTACTAACTGCATCTTCTGCAAATTTTTCAGCAGCTATTACATCAACAGGTAGATAAAACTTAACACCAAGTCTTCTTGCTTCATCCATAACATGTTGTGCATCTTCTAGTAAGTCATCTTCTACAAGTGATGCACCTATGTTATAGCCCATCTGTTTTAAAAATGTAAATGCCATACCACCACCTATAAAAATCTTGTCAACTTTAGGGAGTAAGTTCATAAGTGCTTCTAATTTTCCAGATACTTTACTACCACCAACTATAGCAGCAAAAGGGCGAACAGGATTGTTGATAAGTTTACCAAAAAATGTGATCTCTTTTTGAAGTAAAAATCCAGATGCCTTATGCTCATTATCAAATAACTCTGTTATACCAGCAACTGAAGAGTGAGCACGATGACTAACACCAAAAGCATCATTTATATAAAAATCAGCCATAGACGCTAGTTTAGAAGACAACTCTTTATCATTTTTTGTCTCACCAATCTCATAACGAAGATTCTCTAAAAGTAAAACTTCACCAGATTTTAGGCTAGATGTTTTACTCATTGCATCTTCCCCTACAACATCACTAGACATAATTACATCTCTTTTTAAAAGAACATGAAGTCTTTTTGCAACTGGTGATAAAGAATATTTTTCATCTACTATACCCTTTGGACGACCTAGATGCGATGCTAAAATGATTGCACAATCTTGATCTAAACAGTAGTTTATAGTAGCTACAGCAGAACGAATCCTTCTATCATCAGATATGTTTGAAAACTCATCCATTGGTACATTAAAGTCACACCTGATAAACACTTTTTTTCCAGCTAAGTCAAGATTTTTTATATTTAAAAGTTCCATTTTTTCTCCTATTTGTTTATATGTAAAGCCATCTCTATAAGTCTTGTTGAATAGCCCCATTCATTATCGTACCAAGCCATTATTTTTAACATATCTCCCTGTATAACTTGTGTTAAATCATCTGCTATAACACAGCTATAATTGCATCCAACAAAGTCTTGAGAAACTCTCATCTCTTTATCTATAAGTAGTATATTTTTTAATTTTGTATCTGCCATCTTATCAAAAATACTACTTAATTCTTCTTTAGTCGTCTTTTTTGATACAACTACATTTAGGTCGACCATAGAAACGTCTGGGGTTGGTACACGAACACTTTGCCCATGAAGTTTACCTTTTAGTTGTGGTAAAACTAAGTTCATCGCTTTTGCTGCACCAGTAGTTGTTGGTATCATATTTATAGCAGCAGCCCTTGCTCGACGTTTATCATTTTTGTGTTTTACATCTAAAAGATTTTGATCATTAGTATATGAATGTATAGTGGTAATTAAACCTTTTTCTATCCCAAAATTATCATCTAAAATTTTTGCAATAGGACCTAAACAGTTTGTAGTACAAGATGCATTTGATATGATTTGTTCTGCATTGTAAAGATTTTCATTTACACCCAAAACAAAAGTTGGAATTATGTCATCTTTTGTTGGAGCAGAAAGTATAACCTTTTTTATACCATTATCTATATGAATCTGAGCAAATTCTTTAGTCAAAAATAAACCACTACATTCGAGGACAATATCAGCACCATTCTCTACAAAGCGTAATTTTTTAGGGTCTGAAATATTTGATATTGCTATGATATTTTTGTCTATACTTATATGGTTTTCATCAATTTTATAAATATTATTTGATAAAACACCATGAACAGAATCATTTTTTAAAAGGTAAATCATCATATCTATATCTGCCATATCATTAATCGCTACTATCTCAACATCATCTCTTTTAGATGCGATGCGCGTTACACAACGACCAATTCTGCCAAATCCATTTATCGCTATCTTAAGCGCCATTACAATCCCTATACAAAAAGTTTAAAAATTCGGTTATTTTATCCAAAGTTTAGTTATAATTCGCTTTAAATTTGGAAGGTATATGGAAACTATAGCACTTTTTGGTGGGTCATTTGATCCATTACATATAGGACATGAAGCTATCGTAGAAGCTTTATTGTGCAAAAAAGAGATTGATAAAGTTATAATTATGCCAACTTTTTTAAACCCATTTAAAACAAAATCTTTTACATCTGCCCAAATGAGGTTAGAGTCTTTAAAAGATA
>JAADDU010000215.1 GCA_013153755.1 Campylobacterota bacterium
AAATACTATAAAAAATATCATATTTTATAGAGCATGGGAAGATGAAAAAAGACTTTTAGAAGAAAAAATAAAAATACGAACAGAAGAATTAAATAAACAAAAAGAAAGTTTTGAAGCTATCTATAATGGTAGTAAAGATGCAATAGCTATACTAGACATAAAGTCAAATTTTTTACAAGTAAACCGTGCATATACTGATATGACAGGTTTTACTAAAGAGGAACTACTAAAAACTTCATGCTTAGCATTAACAGCTAAAAAAGACCTAGAAGCATCTAAAAAAGCTATGTCAGAAGTTCTAAAAGTTGGTTTTATAAAAAATTTTGAAAAAAGTTGCATCATAAAAGATGGTTTTATAGTCATTACAAATATGTCGATGTCCCTTTTAAAAAATCCAGATAGAATCCTCATAAGCATAAGAGATATAACCAAATTAAAACAAACTCAAAAAGCTCTTGAAATGCAAAAAATAAAAGCTGAAGATGCTACAAAAGCAAAAAGTGAATTTTTAGCAAATATGTCACATGAGATAAGAACACCAATGAATGGTATCATAGGGATGGCTCACTTAGCATTATCTTCAAATTTAGATGAAAAACAAAAAGAATATATCCAAAATATAAATAACTCTGCAAAATCTTTACTTGGAATTATAAATGATATACTTGATTATTCTAAAGCTGAAGCTGGAAAAATAATTTTAGAAAAAGTAGATTTTGATTTAGTAGCCCTTATAGAAAGTGTCATAAATATGTTAAAAATTAAAGCAGATGAAAAAAACCTTAACATACTCATAAAGTATGAAAAAGATTTAGGTAGATACTTCTACGGAGATAGTCTAAGACTAAAACAAATTATCACTAATCTTTTATCAAATGCTATAAAATTCACAGATAAAGGAAATATAGAGCTATCTGTTAAAATGATCTTAAAAGATAGATTTATATTTGAGGTAACAGACACAGGGATAGGTTTAACTAAAGATGAACAATCAAAACTTTTCAAGTCATTTTCTCAAGCAGATGGAAGTGTTACAAGAAAATATGGAGGAACAGGACTAGGTCTGAGTATTTCCAAACAACTTGTAGAGCTAATGGATGGTAGAATTTGGCTAGAGAGTGAGCTAGGAGTAGGTAGTAAATTTATATTTGAGATAACATTAGAATTAAAAGATGATATAATCAAAGATAAAGAGGTTTATAGTCAAAATCATATAAAAAATATAAATCAAAAAACACTAAATATCTATAAAAAAACAATCTCAAAACAAATGTTAGAAAAACTTTTTTTAGATTTAGAGAATGCACTAAAGACTAAACGACCTAAAAAATGTGAAATAGCCATAAAAGAATTAGATATCTATCTTTTAGAAGAAAAAGATACAAAAATATTTAATAAAATAAAAAAACATGTTAGTAGCTATAGATTTAAAGATGCTATAAAACTATTGCAAGAGAGGATATGATGAAATATAAAGAAACTATTCTGATAGTTGATGATATTAAAACAAATATCGATATATTAGTAGAGCTACTTAGTAATGAGTATGATATAATCGTGGCTACTGATGGGCAGAGTGCATTAGAAATTATAAGTGAGGAACAACCTGATTTAATTTTACTAGATATTATGATGCCTGGAATGGATGGCTACAAAGTTTGTTCCACCATTAAAGCAAATGATAAAACCATGAAAACCCCTATCATATTTATCACTGCAAAAACTGATGGAGATTCCATAGAAAAAGCTTACAATGCAGGTGGAGATGATTATATAACTAAACCTTTTAAGCCTAAAGAATTAAGAGTAAGAATAAAAACTCAATTAAAGATAAAAAACCTCATAAAACATTTAGAGTATATCGCATCTCATGACCAAATGACAGGGGTATATAACAGAAGAAAGTTTTTTGAGCTTGCAAATAAAAAGTTTCTTGAAGCACCTCAAAATTTATATGCCATCATCATAGATATAGATAAATTTAAAAATATAAATGATACTTACGGGCATTATATAGGTGATAAAGTTATAAAATTAGTCTCAAAAACGATAAAAGAGCATATAGATAAAAATACCATCTTTGGCAGGATAGGAGGGGAAGAGTTTGCTATATTATGTAATGCCTCTTCTAAAGAAGAAGTTATAAAAAAAATCGAATATATAAGAAACACCATACAAAACTTGGAAATTTTAACCGAAGATAATCAGGTAGTAAAATGTACAATCAGCGAAGGTATTGCAAAGGTAACAAAAGACACAAACACTTTAGATTTACTCCTAAAAGAAGCAGATGTAGCTCTTTATGAAGCAAAAGGCTCTGGTAGAAATAAAGTAATCTTTAGATGATGAGCATAGCATCGCCATAAGAGTAAAATCTGTACCCTTTTTTTATGGCAAACTCATAAAGCTCTTGTGTTTTTTCTAACCCTACAAAAGATGCTACTAACATTAAAAGTGTAGATTTAGGTAGATGAAAGTTTGTAAGAAGATGCCCTACTCTAATGGGTTTGTTGTTTGGATGCAAAAACAGATTTGCTTCCCCTTTTTGAATTTTACCATGCTTTGCATAAAACTCTATAGTCCTTGTTGAAGTTGTACCTATGCTTAAAATCGGAATCTCTGCATCTAAGAGTTTTTTTGCTTCATCTGAAATCTCATAATACTCTGAGTGCATGGGATGTTTTAGTATCTCTTTGCTCTCAACAGGTTTAAAAGTACCACTTCCTACATGTAAAGTCACAAAGGCATGTTTATGATTTTTACATACTCTTTGATGTTGCTCTTGTGTAAAATGCAAGGATGCAGTTGGAGCAGCTACAGCACCCTCAGATGATGCAAAAACACTTTGATACTCATTAGCATCTTCATCAGTATCTTTTCTTTGTATATAAGGAGGAAGTGGGATATGCCCTATCTTATCTATGATGGGCAACACATCTTCAAATCTTAACTTCTTATCTAATTTAAAAAAGTTTACTACCCTGCTTCCATCTTCATTTATCTCTTTTACAACTGCTACTAAATCCTCATCAAAAAAGATTTTAGTTTCTACTTTTACTTTTCCCCTAATATATACATTTACAGCATACGCATCTAAAGCTCTATTTATAAGCAGTTCTATCTTTCCACCACTTTGTTTTTTACCATATAGTCTAGCTTTTATCACTTTTGTATCGTTAAAAATGATAGCACAATCTTTTGGTATATAGTTTTCAAACTCATAAAAATAAGTATCTATAATTTCACCAGTTTTACGGTTATAAACGAGTAGTTTCGCATTGTCTCTTGGGGAAGCTGGATGGGTAGCTATGAGTTCACTTGGAAGTGTAAAATCATAGCTAGAAGTTAAAAATTCTTTGTTATTCACTCTTTTTCTCTACAGATAAGGCAACTTCACTTTCCTCTTCTTCGTCTTCATCCTCTTTTGAAGCAGGATTTACAGCTTTTACAATAAGGATAGAAACACCATATAGGATGATAAGTGGTCCAGCCATAAGAAGCTGAGTTAAAACATCTGGAGGTGTAAGTAGTGCTGCTACTATAAAGATAATGATGATAGCATACTTAAAAAATTCTGCCATTTGTTTATCATTTACCATACCTAAAAGTGCTAAAAAGTAGGCAAATATAGGAAGCTCAAAAGCTATACCAAAACCAAACATGATTTTTGTAAAAAAGCCCACATAATCTTCTATGTTTATAAGTGGAGTAAACTTAAAACTACCAAATGTTATGAGAAAATCAAATCCAAAAGGTGTTACAATATAGTAAGCAAAGGCAACACCAACTAAAAACATGGTTGTTCCACCCACTATAAAAGGGATAATCATTTTCTTTTCATTATCGTATAAACCAGGTGCTATAAAAAGCCATATTTGAGCTAAGATTATAGGTAAAGCCCCAACTATAGCAGCAAAAAATGCAACTTTTAGAGCAACAAAAAATGCCCCACCCACTTGGGAAGTTGTAATCATACCATCAGCTGCATGAACAGATTTTTTACCAACATCTATAAGTGCTGTATTTAGTGGCTCAACCATCCAGTTTAGTATAGGTTCATGAAAATAAAACATAACAAAAAACATAACAGCAAGGCTACCAGCAGATATACCAAGTCTTTTTCTTAGTTCAACTAAGTGTGGTCTTAACTCTTCAAACATCTACACTCTCTTCTTTTTTATCAAAAGTTACTTTTTCTTCTTTAGGCTCAACTTTTTTCTTCTCTTTTATCTCTTCTTCTGCTTCTAAAAAATCATCATTTAAGTTTGTAAGTGAAGCACCTATAGAACCTATATCTGTAGCTTTTTTAACATCATCACTAGCTTTAAGTAACTCTTTTTTATACGCTAATGCTTCCTCTTTTATATCTGCAACATGCATCTCTTGTTCTAGGGAATCTTTTACACTTCCCACAGTTCTTTTTACATTTCTAAAAAATTTAGCCACCTCTACCATAGCAGTTGGTAGTTTATCTGGACCAAGAAAGAGGATGGCAATAACAGCAATAATTAGTATCTCAGTAAAACCCATACCAAACATATCAAACCTTCAAAATTATAATTAGTGTGATTTTAGCTAAAGAATGATTAAAATATCTTCAAGTATTTAAAAAAAGAAAACTTATACCTTAACTTTAGTACTTTTAAGAATATAAATTAAGTTTTCTTATCTTTATAACCCCAACCACTTCTTAGCAACTTCTTTAAGTGCATCTGGATTTTCAGAAGCAAAAAACTTTAGTTTTGGATTTTTATAGTTATGCTCAAAGTTAAATTTTTGCTCAAGAGATTCTACTATAGCATCTCCGGAATGGATTATAATGGGTTCATTACTAAAAAAGTCACTTATAGCTTCTTCTATAAGTGGAAAGTGGGTACATCCTAAGATAATAGCATCTGGCTTTTGTAACCCTTTAAAATAGTGCAAAAGTACTGCATCTAAAACCTCTCCACTGTATATTTCCTCTTCTACAAGTGGTACAAACAGACCAGTTGCTTTTGATTCTAAGTTATTAAAACCCTTTTGTTTTAGTGCATCTTTATAAGCTTTTGAATTTATAGTTGCTTTTGTTCCAAGTATAAGTATATTTGAATCTTTATCATCAAGTTTGTTTGCAGTTGCAAGTACACCTGCATCTACCACTCCCATAACAGGACAAGATGAACTCTCTTGCATCTCTTCAAGTGCATAAGCACTAACAGTATTACAAGCTACTATGATAAGGTCAAGCTCGAAGTTTTTGAAAAACTCTACTGCTTCTATAGCATAACGGATGATGGTGTTTTTGTCTTTTATACCATAAGGAACTCTCGCAGTATCTCCAAAGTAGATAATCTCTTCAAAAAGTTGATGCTCTAGCAAGGATTTAACAACACTTAAACCACCTATACCACTATCAAAAACACCAACTTTCATATTATTCTCCTTTATCTAGGAAGTAAATTCCTAGACAAATTCCTCTCACTAAAGCTTCGTCTAGCGACGAGAAAAATTTCATTTTATTAATTTGTATTCATACTTTCTAAAAATTCTGCATTTGTCTCTTTTTTACCCATTGTTGAATAGATAAATTTAAGAGCTTCCACTTCATTGTCTTGTTTATGAAGCATTTGACGGAGTATAAACACTTTTTGAAGAACTTCTGGACCGATAAGAAGTTCATCTTTTCTTGTACCAGATTTAAGTATGTCGATAGCTGGAAATATACGTCTATCTGCGATTTTTCTATCAAGAACAACTTCCATATTACCAGTACCTTTAAACTCTTCAAAGATAACTTCATCCATACGGCTACCAGTATCAACTAGTGCAGTTGCAATGATGGTTAAACTTCCACCATTTTCTATGTTTCTAGCAGCTCCAAAGAATCTTTTTGGTTTATGAAGAGCATTTGCATCCACACCACCACTTAAAACTTTACCACTTGATGGTGTAACAGTATTGTAAGCACGAGCAAGACGGGTGATAGAGTCAAGAAGTATAACAACATCTCTTCCAAGCTCAACGCGTCTTTTTGCTTTTTCTATAACCATCTCAGCTACTTTTACATGGTTTTTAGCAGGCATATCAAAAGTTGAGCTATAAACTTCCCCTTTTACACTTCTTTCCATGTCTGTAACCTCTTCAGGTCTCTCATCTACAAGTAAAACCATCAAATCTATCTCTGCATGATTTGCAGTAATCCCGTGAGCTATCTCTTTTAAAAGCTCAGTTTTACCACTTCTAGGGGGTGCAACTATAAGTCCCCTTTGCCCCTTACCTATAGGGGAGAAAAGGTCCATCATCCTACCAGTTATCCCTTTTTCTCTGTACTCTAATTTTATCTGATCGAGAGGGTAAAGTGGTGTAAGGTTTTCAAAGAGTGGTCTTTTTTTACTCTCTTCTGGTGGGAGTGAGTTTACTGCTTCTATCTTTATAAGTGCATAATATCTTTCTTGATCTTTTGGTGG